>CAYVGX010000050.1:0-5382 GCA_964451015.1 uncultured Candidatus Saccharibacteria bacterium
ATTGTATTGTCTACGCTGCACACGAACTCCGCTTCTGCAGCTCCTCCTCGGTTAATCGATATTGGTATTGAACCTTATTTGATCGCGTCTACTGTGAACGCTATTATGGCGCAGCGCTTGGTGCGTGTGATTTGTCCAGACTGCAAAACCGAAAAAAAGATGGATGAAGAGACTTTGGCTTCGTTAAATAAGCAGTTTAATTTAGATACCTTAATGAGTGTCTTGAAAAGCGTAGACTTGGCGGGAAAGGCGAGTAAGGTTGCCGACTTGCCATTCTTTGTGGGCAAGGGATGCGACAAATGCAGCAATAGCGGGTATAAAGGACGTATTGGCGTGCATGAAATTTTGGAAAATACGCCGGAAATTCAGGAACTGGTTATGAAGCAGGCAACGTCTCAGGAGATTGAAGCAATGGCTGTCAGCCAAGGGATGATTACTATGTGGCAGGACGGTTTTATCAAAGCCATAGCAGGTCAAACTACGATCGAAGAAATTTTGCGCGTAACTAAAGAATAGTATGTCTAATTTTTCTTACACTGCAGTTGATAAAGAGGGGAAACAGCAAAGCGGGACGATTGAAGCCGCGGATTTTTTGGCGGCCGGACATTTACTCAAAGAGCAGGGCATGGTGCCCATGGATATACACGAAGAAAACAGTTTCAAATGGAGCAGTTATTTTACCGGGTTTACCAGCGTGCCTTTGAAAGAAAAAATTGCTTTCATTCAAAATTTAGATTTGCTCTTAAAGAGCGGTGTGGCTGCACCTCGCGCGATGCGCATCATTGCCAAGCAGACTGCCAACCGCAAGTTTAAAGCTATTGTCGAAGCTATGGCTTTGGATGTAGAAGCGGGAAAATCTATGCACGACGCTATGGGAGCATATCCGAAAGTCTTTTCGCAAATTTTTCTGAGCATGATCGAAGTAGGCGAATTATCTGGTAACTTAGAAAAAAGTTTAGAATATTTACGCATCCAGCTGCAGCGTGAGGCAGATTTAAAATCTAAAACTAAGGGTGCGATGATATATCCGGCGGTCATTGTTACAGCCATGGTTATTATCGGGGTACTGCTCGGTATCTTTGTACTTCCTAAACTTACGGCGACTTTTAAAGAATTTGACACCCAGCTGCCTTTGCTTACGCGCATTGTAATTGCAGTGAGTGATTTTATGGAAAGCAATAGCGTACTCGTGATATTAGGCCTCATTGTGACTGCTGGCGCGGGTGTATTTGGTGCACGCACTGAAGCCGGTAAGCGTTTTTTCGCTTTTATCTTCATCAATATGCCCATGATCGGCCCGATCGTAAAAAAGATTAATATTGCTCGCTTTGCCAGAATTTTAGGCTCGTTAATGAAATCAGGAATTTCTGTAGTGCAGGGTTTGCAGGTTACCGGAGAAGCTCTGGGTAATGTCTATTATCAAGAAGTCATGAAAGCGACTGCAGACAGTGTGAAGCTCGGCGTGCCTTTAACCGATTCTTTGGCCAAGCATGAAAAGCTGTTTCCTTTTATTGTCACGCAAATGCTGGCAATCGGTGAAGGAACCGGTAATTTGGAGCAAATTTTGGATCAGCTCGCCGAACATAATGAAATGGAAATTGATGATACTATGAAAAACCTGTCTTCGATCATTGAACCGTTACTGCTTTTAGTGATTGGTGTGGTAGTGGGTTTTTTGGCCTTAGCGCTGATTATGCCGATTTATAATATCAGTCAGTCTATATCATAGGCTATAATACTAATATGCGATTTAACATTTTCGAAAAGAAAAATCATTATATAGGCCTGCATCTCAATAGTCATGCAATCAAAGCAGTCCAGTTTGCTCCCGGAAAGGGGACTACCTCGATTCAGGCGCTGAGTAATGCTGTGATGCCTAGTGGTTTAATCGTGAACGATGACTTCGTAGACTTCGATGCTCTGGCAGATTTTATCAAGCGTAGTCTGGAAAAACCAACGCACGGCAATTTTACAACCAATAGGGCAGTTGTCGCTTTGCCAGAATCTAAGTCGTTCGTGCGTATTATTCCTATGCAGCCTATGGCAGACTCTGCTATTGCCAATGCAATTTTGTTTGAAGCGGAAAGCTATATTCCTCTCCCCATGGATCAGGTGTATTTTGATTGGCAGGTGCTGAGTCGCAAGGCAGACGGTATTGAAGTGCTGGTAATCGCGTCGCCTAAAAATTTTGTAGACAAATACATTACAATTTTGGAAAAAGCTAATTTGGTCATTGCAGGCATTGAAACCGAGTCGCAAAGCGTGGCGCGGGCGCTTGTTCCGGAAACAGTCAAAGATCCTATTTTGATTGCAGATATGGATGCGTTTAAAACCGCACTTGTGATGGTAAGTGGTGGAGCGCTGCAGTTTACTTCTTCGATTCCCATCGCGGGTAATAATTTTACAGAAAAATTATCCAAGGCAGCATCTATTGGCTTGCCGGCTGCAGAAAAGCTAAAGCAAAAATACGGCTTCGCCAACACTACCGAATATCCGAACTTGAAATTGCAGATGATGCCTGTGATGGAAGATTTGTCTGCCGAGATAAAAAATATTTTAAAGTTCCACTACGACCACTACGACGACCATATTAATAGCCTTATTTTAACCGGGGGAGCGGCAAAGCTTCAGCATATCGCAGAAAATTTGGAACCCTTATTAGATACCTACGCGCCGATTAAAGTCACAGTGGCTAATCCACTCGAACATATTCCTAATTTCAAAGATACAGCATTAGATCCTTATCAAGCGCTGAGTTATACTACGGCGATTGGTTTGGCTATGTGGGAGTTAGTATGAAGCGAATTAATTTATTACCCCAACATAAACAGCAGGAGCTGTATTACGAAAATCTTTTCCATAGCGTGTCAGTTGCTGCAGTATTGGCGACCGGCATTTTATTGCTGGGCATAGTTGCGCAGACTGGTGTATGGATTTATCTGCAAAGCGCAGAAAAAAGCATTTCTGCGGAAGTTGATCAGGTACAGCAACAAATCGATAAAAGCGAAAATGCCGAACTCAAAGAGCAAATTAAAATCATTAATGCGCAAATGGTAGATTTTCAGAATTTGCAGAAAATATCTCCGCAATGGTCTGCAGTGTTAAACGCGTTTGCTGTGCTGGTGCCCAAGAATGTGAAAATTTCTCAATTTGAAGCTACTAGCAAAAAAGGACAGATTGATATTGCTGGGTATAGCCCCACGCGTGAAGCAGTGATCGAGCTGTATAACAACATCAATTCGGACAAGGCGCATTTCAAAGATGTTAATTATCCTTTGGAAAATGTGTCTAAACCAACCGATGTAGCTTTTACGTTCACTTTTTTCATTCAAGACGGCGTGTTAATTCCTAAATAGCATATGAGTAAATTATCGTATCGTATCAAATTATTCATAGTAATCATTGCCTTTGCCGTGTTTGCGGCAGTGATGTTTGGATTTGGTTACACTATTTTGGAATCAAGAAATACGACGCGTTTGGATGTGGTTAATAAACAGCATTTGGAGTTAGAAGTTCTGCAGCGCGAACAAAAGAATTTCGAGCAAGGGAAAAAAGATTTGGTCACACTGGATCAAAAAACGTACCCGCCATCCGAGCTGTTTAGTAAAGATACAAAAGTAGTTAAAGAAATTCGCACCTTGGAAGAATTGGCCGATCGCTACAGTTTAGATTTAACCTTGTCTATTGCCGGTACCAGTAAGAATGCAATTAAGGCGCCTGGGGTAGCCAGTGAGTTATTTGTGGTGCCGTATACTGTTTCCGTAGAAGGAAGTTTTGTAAACATTCTCAATTATATAGCAGCTACCGAACACACGAGCTTTGTGACCCATGCTCAAGAGGTACAGATAACAAGCATGGATAACGCTAAGTCTCGAGCAACTATTACTTCGCAATTTTATCTAAAGAAATGAACATAAACGTCTCGTTTGATTACAAAAAAATCCTTCAGTTTTTACTGCAAAAGTTTTCTATCGTATTATGGGTGTTTTTGTTGGTAGTGATTATTGCAGAAAGTTTTGTGATACGTTCTTCCGTGCAGCAGATTATGACGGCAAGTGATAATTCACAAATTGCCAGCAGTCAGTTGATCCGTGTAAATTTTGGTTTGTATGATGCTATAGAAAAAAATCTGAAAGATAATGCGAAGTATTTGCCTCAATTTGAAAAAACCGTCAATCCTTTTGGTGTGAAGGCAGACTAGCCAAAGGTTGCATTTTTTACAGATTTTGGTATACTTTTGGTTAGTTTAACCAATGTATATTGGTTTTTCTTTACTGCGCATTGTCACGAACCAATCTCGCGATTGTGCTCACAAAGGATTATATAAGACGGGGGTTGGTAGCTCAGCCGGTAGAGCAGGTGCCTCTTAAGCACTCGGTCGTGGGTTCGAGTCCCACCCAACCCACCATCAATAAAACACTGCAGCGCAGTGTTTTATTGATGATTATAATTGCTTAGGACTCGAAGCCTGTCCGAGAACGAGCCTGTGGCTCGTTCGCAGGAAGGCCGGCTTTGAAGGAGCGTGAGCGGAAGCTTTGCTGAAAGCAAAGCCGCGAGCGCGGGTGAAAAGGAGTCCCACCCAACCCACCAACATAAAACACTGCAGCGCAGTGTTTTATTGTTTTCTCGATAGATATGCATTGGCGAAAGCTAGCTGTTCTGGTGTGCCAATCGGGAGCCAGAAGCGCGCAGTTAATGCAGTGATTGTTGTGTCTGCTGCCATCGCAACGAGCGTATGCGGTAAGCTGTACTCAGTTTTATTATGAACCGTTATCTCTGCTAAAGGTTTGTCAAAAAAAGTTTTTTGCAGCAAATAGACACCGCAGTTCAGTAGGCTGGAATTTTCTTCGAAACCAATGAGAACTTGGTCTGTGACCTGTAAGCCAAATTCACTTTGAGTAGTACTTTGCCAGGCAAGCATGGCCCACGGGTGGGAGATAAGGGCAGTTAAATCTTGTTTGTTGTATAAATCATCTCCATTTAAAACTAAGAATGAGTCGTGCAAAACATCTTTCGCTTGCAGTAGCGCATCGCCAGTGCCTAGTAATTCATTTTGCCAACAGTAGCGTATAGGGATGGTGTTGTATGATGTGCCTACCTGATCTACGATCTGCTGACCCAAATAACCTACGACGATAATGATTTCGGAGATAGAGTCGGGAAGTGATTGTAAGGTATGAAAAATCAGAGCTTGATTGTTCACCGGAACTAGCGCTTTTGGGCTGTGTTCTGTAAACGGACGCAGGCGCAAGCCTTGGCCTGCTGCGAGAATGACTGCTTGCATGAAAGTAACGGATTAGCTGATAGTATTTTGATTATATACATGGCGCACTCGGTAGGATTCGCCTCCCTCATGCTATCCTCAATTCGCTTTGCACGTTT
>CAYVGX010000051.1:0-5331 GCA_964451015.1 uncultured Candidatus Saccharibacteria bacterium
ATGTAAAAATATCCTTCCCCACTGTAACTGTAAGCGCCTTTGCGCCCGTCTGTAATAACCACCACGTGCGGACCCAGTTTGCGCAGCCGCTTTGCCAACAACTCAAAGTCTTCCGTATTCCCTACCCAGCTTTGTGCCTCTTCCTTATTTATGGAAAGTACCTGAGTACGCTCTAACATTAACTTGTTAAACTTTGGACCTTTACGCAATTGAAATGTTCCTGGATTAAAAACTAGCTTCGCCCCCGTGCGGTCTAGATATTTTGCTAAATCAGGGTAAATCTTTTCGAAGCCTGTTGCCATACTCGTCAAATAGACATACTTGGCAGGGGCAAGTTTTGGCAATTTGTACTTGCGATGCTCGTGGTATACAAAAATAGTGCGTTCGCCGTCGTGACTCAAAACAGTAGAAGCGTTGGTAGGGTGCTTTTCATCGATTATAATATAATCCGTCGCCACTCCTTCTTTTTTCATCTTATGAATAATTTCCCGACCACCCGCGTCATGAGCAAGTACAGTATAAAAAGCTGTCTTCATACCAAGACGACTCGAGCCTACGGCATTATTTGCTGCATTACCTGCGACAGTGCGATAAAACTTTTGTACAGGCAGTTTATCACCCCAATTAATCTCTGCTTTCATCTGTCCTTTAACTTTTTTTATCGAAACATCATCGACAAACAAAAACGTGTCTATAGTAGGGTCTCCGATGGAAATGATATCAAATTTTGTTTTCATAATTTTCTTGCTAATACTTTGCGAATTGCTTTCTTAATCGATTCCACGCCCATGCCGTAATTCTCGATCAATTTTTCGGGCGGACCGCTCTGCCCAAAAGTATCGGGCATGCCCACCATTTCTATAGGAATCGGGTATTGCGTTGCCAAACATTCGGCAACAGCAGAACCTAAACCCCCATGCACTTGATGCTCTTCTAGAGTTACCGCTGCCTTGGTCAACTTAGCTGCCCACACAATAGTTTTTTCATCTAAAGGCTTAATCGTATGGCTATTGATTACTAAAACGTGAATATTTTCTTTCTCAAGTTCAATGGCAGCCATAATACCATTATACAGTATAGGCCCCGCCCCAATCAGTGCAACATCTTTCCCTTCTTTTAAAATCTCAGCTTTTCCAAGATGGAAAGGAGTTTCTTCAGAAGTAATTACTGGAGTTTTTTCACGAGTCAGTCGCAAGTACGAAGGCCCTTGCATATAGTGCAACGCCACAGTCGCCTTATAGGCTTCTATGCTATCAATGGGCTGCACTACAGTTAGATTAGGCAACACGCGAGTTAAAGCAATATCTTCCAAAGCCTGATGAGTTGCGCCATCTGGCCCTACTGACACACCAGTATGTGCACCAATAACCTTCACATTCGCTTTACTATAACACACCGAAACCCGCAATTGATCCCAATTGCGCCCAGGACTGAACGTTGCATAACTGCTTACGCAAGGAATTTTCCCTGTTAAAGCTAATCCTGCTGCCACGCCCATCATATTTTGTTCAGCTACCCCGCACTCAATAAACCTGTCAGGATATTTATTGGCAAAAGCCTCCACGCGGGTACTTTCCTTCAGGTCGCCTGTCAAAGCAACAGTTCGCGAATCTGTATCTCCCACATACAACAACGCTTCGCCGAACCCATCGCGCGTAGCCTTCTGTTCAATTTCTCCTTGCCCGATGTGTGAATTTAATTTTTGTGTTTCGTTTAACATGAATCTGTTTAAAGCTATTTCATTTTATAATGAGAGATCTTATAATGCCCAGCCGCAGAACCTGCGGCGAAACAGATGAGGTCCGAAATTATAAAATGAAAAACTTTTTTAAATCACTGGTGCTCGCTTTTAATTTTGCCTTGCAAAGTTCTTAACTCTTGTAGTGCGATTTTTGCTTCATCTACCTTGGGCGGCTTACCATGCCATTCAAACTTACCTTCCATGAAATCCACGCCTTTACCGGGAATCGTATGAGCTATGATAACCGTAGGCTTTTCGTAAATAGCTTCGGCTTCACGGTATGCAGTAACCACAGCCCTAATATCGTTCCCATTCACTTCGATAACATGCCAATTAAATGCTTCATATTTTGCCTTCAATCCTTCGAGCGGCATAACATCCTCAGTATAACCATCTATTTGAATATTATTGCGATCAATAATGGCTGTGAGATTATGCAATTTCTCTTTTCCTGCCAGCATTACCGCTTCCCAAATTTGTCCTTCATTTTGTTCGCCGTCGGACATCACCAAATAGACCCGCGACCGAGCATTATCCATGCGTAGTCCCAGCGCCATTCCAACAGCCTGCGATGCCCCTTGAGCAAGCGGTCCGCTTGAAGTCTCTATCCCCGGCAAGCTTAAATTATGAGGATGTCCTTGCAGACGGGAATCGAATTGCCGCAAAGTACGTAATTCATCTTTAGAAAAATAACCTCGCTCTGCTAACGTAGCGTACAGAACCGGACAAATATGTCCGCATGACAACACTAACCGATCCCGTCCTGGATCGGCAGGATTCTTGGGATCAACATTCATAACTTCAAAATAGAGCGCAGTAAAAACATCCGCCATACCAAGCGGTCCCGCGCTATGACCGCTCCCTGCTGCAACCAGCATGGAAATAATATCCTGACGGATAGTGTTGGCGGTCAATTGTAAATCTATTGAAGACAAATGTGACATAAATATTTATTTCAAAGCAGCTAACAAATTCTGATAATTTTCTTGTATATCGCCTTCCAGCAAAGCCGAACCGACCACGCATTCAGTCGCCCCTGCATCAATAAGCTCGGCGATATTTGCAGTATTTACTCCACCGTCCATCTCGATATTAGCACCTTCAGCAATATCACGCAGCTCGCGCAACCGATCAAAAGTATCAGGTTTCATCTCCTGACCCTGCTTGCCCGGTGCAACTCCAAGTAACGTAAAATAACGAATAGTGTCGGTAAAGTAACGCAATACCGATACAGCAGTAGATGGCGAAATTGCAATACCGGGAATCATTTTTAATGCAATTATTTGTTCAAGGGCTTGTTCTAATTCTTGCTCCGAACTAAAAGCTTCATAATGCACTATAATGCGTTTGAACCCTTTTTTAGCATAATCGGCAAAATTAGTCGGATTAGCGATCATTAAATGCGCTTCGTAAAAAAATTTATTCTTCGGCAATTTCAAATCTTCAATTCCGACGGTTTTAGTAGCAACCAATTCCCCGTCAGCGAAATCGATTTGCAATGTCTTCACTCCCGGCAAACTACTGATGGTCTTAAACCGTTCGTTAAACTTGGCAGGATTGTTTTCTAAAATAGAAGGGATAATCATATCTAATCTAATTCGTTAATTTTTTTCACCCGGCGCATATGAGACTCTTCCATGGAATACGGTGTAGACAGCCAAGTCTCGACAATCATTTCTGCCATATGTGGGCTAATATAATCCGCTGGCAAGCAGAGTACGTTCGCCATATCGTCATTGCGACTCGCTTTTGCTTCGGCAGTATTCCATACCACTACCGCTCTCACCCCGCTGAATTTATTAGCGGCGATGCACATTCCCTGACCGCTTCGGCATATTAAAATGGCTGTATTAGTGATTGGATTCTTCGATACTTCTTTAGCGGCCTTCACTGCATAGTCCGGGTAATCATCTCCTTTGTGCAGTTTTTTATTGCCAACATCAATAACACCATGCTTTTCTTTGGCAAGAAATTTCTTCAGATGCTCTTTTAACTTGTAACCGCCATGGTCGGCGCCAATATAAATCATATATTCTCAATTTATCCGATAATCTTATTAAAATCATCTGGCAATAGTGAAGCCCCGCCTACCAGTAACCCATCAATATGATGCTGACTCAAATACTGTTCGCTATTAGTACTATTCACACTGCCGCCATACAAAACTTTTTTAACATGAAATTTGGTATGGATATAAAGCGCAATCTGTTCGGCATGTTCAGGAGTGGCAATTTTTTTAGTAGCATAAGGATTGCCATTGGAAATGGCCCATACCGGCTCGTACGCAATGATAACTTTTTTAGTATCTATTTCGGAAAGATCGGTACGCAGCTGCGATGCCAAAACATCTATTACCTCCAGTTCATCTTGATCCACAGTCGTTCCATATCCCACGCACAGCACAGGTACAATATTATAATCGAGTAGTGCCTTAATTTTTAGATTGATTAACTCGTCGGTATCACCAAAGGCGCGGCGCTCGCTATGCCCTACGATACAATATTTCACATTCAAGCTTGCCAGCTGCGCGGCTGATATCTGCCCTGTATAAGCTCCCTTGATCTGAAAAGACACATCCTGGGCGCCTTTATGCATAACCTCCACTACTTCCAAAAAAGCAATCGGCGGACACACTACAACTTCATGGCGGGATACAGTATTAATTTTGCGCGACAAGTCGGCTGCTTCTCGCGCTGTCATAGGATTAAGCTTCCAATTGGCAATAATTAATTTATTCATTATATATCCCCTCTCAAAAATTTAGCGGTTTCTTCAGGAGCCATCGGGTTTACCGGAATTCCAGTGCCGTATTCAAAACCAGCCCAAATAGTTAATCTTGGGAATACAGTTAAATGCCAATGATAACTTTTTTCTTCATGTACTATATGCTTGTCATGAGAACGAGGCATGGTATGCACATAAAAATTGAGCGGCGGGTCCGACAACTTCACGTATAAAGTCCCTAAGACTTTTTTCAATACATGGGCCAAATGAAGCAGCTCTGTGTCAGAAGTAGATTCAAAGCGCGCCTGGTGACGCTTAGGCATAATCCATGTTTCAAACGGACTTCTGGACGCATAGGCAGACATCACTACAAAGTAATCGTCTTCGTACACAATACGATCCTTGACTTTAAGTTCTTCTTTCATGATATCGCAGTAGATGCAGTTGCTGGTTAGTTGATAGTGATGATAACATCCGCGCAGTTCATCGTGCACATGCGGAGGAACCATGGGCGTTGCCAAAATTTGATAATGCGGATGAATGAGCGATGCGCCAGCGTCCCGTCCATGATTGTGGAAAATCTGCGTGTACGCAATTTCAGGATCAGACTGAATTGCTGCCATGCGCTCCTGGAACAATTTCAAAGTTTGCTGCACCATCACTGCGGACTGCAAAGCTGGAGGCTCGTTATGCTTGCGTGAAATAATTACTTCATGGTCGCCATAGCCTGCCCGGGAGATATAAAAATCGCGGTTGGCATACAACTGGGTTGCCTCCAACGAACTGAACTTGTTTTGAATAACGCGCAGCTGCCATTCTTTCGTGTCCGGTACCCGGTGAATATGATCAGTAACATCCGGATTTTT
>CAYVGX010000052.1:0-5298 GCA_964451015.1 uncultured Candidatus Saccharibacteria bacterium
TGACATTGTTGATTTTGAAAAACTAATAAAGTTAGTTGTATCCTTTAAAAAGAAAACAATTTTTGTTACCACTTTGCAAAGTGCAACTACTATGCCAGTTTTCGCGACTACTTTCGATGCTACTTTGGTTTATAAGACAGATTACTCTACTGAAGAATTTGTAGTTGTAATTGATGAGGCTTTAGAGACCTTAGGGTTGATATAATCAGGATCATGACAAGGATAATTATGAACCTGTTGGTGTTGTGACTAGCTATGTATAGACGTTTCCAGATACTTTTCTACAAAGCTTTCTAGTTCGCCATTTAACACTTTGTCAGGATCTGTTTCTTCGTAATTTGTTCTGTGGTCTTTCACTAATTTATAGGGATGCAGAACATAAGAACGAATCTGGTTCCCCCACTCCGCGGATTTAAACTCACCGCGGAGTTCTTTTTTTTCTTTGGCTATTTTTTCTTCCTCGAGTGCTTGCAGTTTCCCAAGTAAAATTTTCATAGCTAATTCTTTGTTCTGGTGCTGGCTGCGTTCATTTTGAATACTCACTCGAATGCCAGTTGGCTTATGGGTAATGCGAATGGCGCTATAGGTGGTGTTTACGCTCTGTCCTCCGTGCCCCGAGGACGTGTTGGCTTCTATTTCTAAATCTTTGGGGTCAAGATGCACGGCTTCTTTTTCTTCCAATTCTGGAATGAGCTCCAAGAGTGCGAAAGAAGTTTCGCGTGTATGCGCCGGGTTAAATGGTGATAAACGAACCAAGCGATGCACACCTGCTTCGCTCTTAAGTAGACCATAAGCATTGGAGCCTTTTACGTGTACGGTGACAGATTTAATACCTGCTTCCGAGCCTTTGCTTTGCTCAATAATTTCGGTCTTAAGATTTTCTTTTTCGCAGTAGCGCAAAAACATGCGCAGCAAAATTTCTGCCCAGTCTTGCGCGTCGGTACCGCCTGCACCCGCATGCAAAGAAAAGATTGCATTGTGGTCGTCGTATTTGCCAGATAGTAATGCCTGCAATCGGTTATGGGAAAACTTGCTTTCCAGTTCTGTAACTTGCTGTTCTAAGTATTGAAGAGTCTCTTCTGATTGATCGGTATTATTTTTAAGTAATTCTAAAAGCTCTTGAGCGCTTGCATCAAGATTGGTCCAAAAGCTCACACTTTCTGTGAGGTTGGAAGCTTGCTGAGAAATGGCCTGTGCTTTTTCGTGATCCGACCAAAAATCTGGCGCCTGCATAGCGTCTTGCAATTCCAAGATTTTCTGCTGCTTGGCTTCTAGGTTTAGGTTCGAGATAAGCGTTTTGGCGCTCTCTAAAATTGCTTCCACGCGGGAAATAAGTTCGTTCATAGCCTTAAGTATACTGAATCTGCAGGTATAAAAAAAGAGCTCTAGTGCTTATGTCAGCACCGGAGCTCTATTACGTTTATTTTATTAAAGTTGTGAAATAATATCCGTCGTATTCTTCCTTATCGAATTCTTGCCATTCGGCATTGTTCAATTCGGGAAAATACGCATCGCCTTCCATATCTTGTGTAATGACTGTTAAATAGATTTTTCGTGCATCATAGATTGCCTGCTCATAGACCTTGGCTCCGCCGATAACAAATATCTCATCCGAGGGATTAGCTAGTTTTCTTTCCGCCCGCTGCACTGCAGAACCATATGAGTTGCAGAAAATAACTCGGTCTTTGTAACGCTTGTATTCAAAGTCCGGAAAAAGTTCAGCTAATAAGACTTCTACTTCTGCTTCGGTTTTGGATGTCAAAACATAATGAGTTCTGTCTGGTAAGGGTTGTGGTTTTAGTCCGCGATTTTTAAAAGAAGCTAAGATAGATATAAAAGTATTCCAACCTACAATTACGGAATGTCCTGTAGTAAGTCGTTTAAATCTTTTCAAATCCTCCGGTAAATACCATGGCAGTGTATTATTTTTTCCAATAACTCTATTGCGAGTCATTGCTGCTATTAAAGTTATCATATTCCTCCTATATAGCCACAGGGGCCGCAATTTTTCCTAAATTTTGGTACCCTATTAAATTAACATTTTCGTATTCGAAATTCAATAATCCATCGAGGCCTTGTAGATTGTCTGCATTTACGAATTCTAGTTGCGGTAATGGTAATGGTTTTCGTGATAATATTTCTTTTACCTGATCCATATGATTATTGTAAATATGTGCGTCTCCGAAAGTGTGGATGAACTTTTTTGGTTTCAGGTTCATCACGTGCGCGATCATACATGTCAATAAGGCATAAGAAGAAATATTAAAAGGAACCCCTAAAAAGAAGTCCGCGCTCCTTTGGTATAGCTTGCATGATAGATATTTTTCTTGCTCTATTTTAAATTGAAATAAGGTATGACAAGGTGGCAGTGCGACAGTATCTTGTGTTGCCGGATCCCATCCGCTGACTATTAATCTGCGGCTGTTAGGATTTTTTTGAATTTCATTTAATAGCCACGCGATTTGGTCTACTCCGTCTTTTTGCGGGTAATGGCCTCCAAAGCTGCGCCATAAATAGCCATATACTGGACCTAAATCGCCTTCCTGCCTGCCAAAGCGGGCTGTTTGCTCCGCAGTAGACCATTCATCCCAGATAGTTACTTTTTTGTCCAAGAGCCATTGGTTATCGGTCCTGCCTAGTAAAAACCACTTCAACTCTTCAAATATAAGACGCAGGGGTACTTGTTTGGTGGTAAGTATGGGGAAATTTTTTTCCAAATCAAAAGACATCTGAATCTCGCCAAAGTAAGAGATAGTCCCTACTCCGGTGCGGTCGTGGTGAGTGGTACCCTGTTCTAAAATGTGGCGTAATGCCTCTTGATATTGAATCATGAATGAGATTAAAATGAATTATTTTTGATGACAATACGGCGCACGAGTTCCCAAACTTTTGTATGGATTTCCTGAGGCGATAGCAAGCGGCCGTCTTCGTAACATTCCACTAACTTAGTATTTGGAAATAGCTGTGCGATTTCAAGGTACACTTGCTCTGCGCGCGTGAGGTGTTCGACATCTTGTTCATGCATGTCGGCTTTTGTTCCCTTTTCTTGGTAACGTTTTTGTAGTAATTCCAAGGTTATTTCAACTGGCACATGTAAAATAACTGTTAAATCTGGACGCGGGATATTAAAAGTATTGAACTCTAAATTATCGAGCCACTTATAAAATTTGATGCGATCATTTTTATCTTCTAACTTAGCACCTTGGTGTCCGGCGTTGGATGTAACATAACGGTTCGCTAAAATAATTTTCCCTTCGGAGATAGCTTCTCTTATACGGAAGCTGGCATCGAACCGATCTACGGCATACAAAATAGAGGCAGCTTCTGGATTGAGCTGGCCATAATATCCAGCCAGATAATTTTCCAGTAAACTACTAGACACGTTGGAGTATTGCGGAAAATCGAAAATCATTCCATCGTAATCATAATTAGTTAAAGTTTTTGCCAGTAAATCTACTTGGGTAGTTTTGCCAGTACCGTCTGTTCCTTCGATTACTATGAATTTTCCAGGCTGTGCTGCTGCGGGGGTTTCTTTGTTCCAAAATGACATATCGTTAAGATGAGAAGCCGATCATTTCTTGATCTACTTTCGTTAATAATTCTTCCAGGGTTCCGGTATTGTGAATGGTAACGTCTGCCTGTTGACCGAGCTCTGTAATGTAAATTTCTGCAGGAAGTTGTTCTTGTTGTTTAAAGAGTTCTAATGTTTGGTGGGCGTCGTCTGCGTTTTGACGTCTGTGTGAAATGCGCTCGAATCTTTGCTCTATTGGCGCGGTGATGTACCAGATTTTGCCGCCAATAGCATGAAGCTGTTCTATTTCTGCCGGTTTCCTAACTCCGCTGATTACGCAAATTTTGTTGGGTACGTTGGCGAATTTTTTTAATATCGCTGTCTGTAAAATTTCTTCACCAAATTGCTCGCGAATTGCTTTTACTAAAGTATTCATGCTCTCGCGGGTGTATTCTAGTTCTAGTAACTGATGGATTTGCCGCAGTAAGTCTCCCACTCCTAGCATGTATGCTCCATAATGCTCAATCAGATATGCCGCGATGGTATCCTTCCCTCCCCCTTTTTCTCCGATTAATCCAATGATAATTTTATCCTTCATTATTTAAAATCTATCCATTCGTTATTTTTGAGAAAATTTTTGTAACACTGTGAGGCCTGCGGTTTGGTGGCGCCATAATATTTGCTGCCCAGTTTATCTTGTCCGTAAGGAATTTCTGCCGGACTAGTCATGGCAGTGAACCGCATTTGCCCGATCGGCATTTTATAATACAGTTTGAGCGGTAGGTTGGCGATGTTATGCAGCTCTAAAGTGATCTTTAATTTGTTGCCCGGATCAATATACCCGGCTGTGGCATGCACTATCAGTCCAATGCGTCCCAGGCTAGACTTGCCGTCTAAGTGACCTACTACATCATTTCCAAGCCCTACTGTTTCGTAGGTCATGCCCAGAGCAAATTCTCCCGGATGGAGGATAAACTGAGTGTTCTCATTGATAGTGACAGACTTCATTAAATCCTCGAGTGGTTCTTTGGGATCAATGGCGATATTGCTAGATTGCTCGAATACTAAAAAATCCGACCCCAAATGTACATCCACGCTTGCTGGCTGGATAGAATTGGGAAATAACGGATCTATAGAAATACGGCCAGATTCAAGAGATTTTTTGATGTCTTGGTCGGAAAATATCATGGAGGTTATTTAATTCTAAGATTATATTACTATAACTTTGCCTTGGGGTAAAACAATAAAAAACAGCCTCCGAAGAGGCTGTATAATTTACATTTTGAATTTGATACCAGGACCCATGGTTGCGTTTAAGGTCATACTGAGTACGAATTGCTTCTTTACTGCAGCCGGTTTCACTGCATGGATAGCTTCTACTAACTTCTTGAGATTATCCAACAGCTGTGCAGAGTCAAAATTAGTTTTACCGATGATTTGGTGAATATTGCCAGTGTTATCGTTTTTGAAGCTAATTTTACCGCCAGCAATTTCTTTGATTGCGCCAGCTACGTTTTCGGACACAGTACCTGTCTTAGGGTTTGGCATTAAGCCGCGAGTACCTAAAATTTTGGCGATACCAGCCAGCTTAGGCATCATAGCTGGCTCTGCAATAGCGATTTCGAAATCAGTCTTTTCGGTTTCTTTAATCTTCTTGATTAATTCTTCGCCACCAACTACTTCAGCACCAGCTGCTTTGGCTTCTGCTTCACGACTTTCAGTTACAAAGGCTGCAATGCGCTTAGTTTTACCAGTTCCATGAGGAAGGGTTACTGAGCCACGAATAG
>CAYVGX010000053.1:0-5239 GCA_964451015.1 uncultured Candidatus Saccharibacteria bacterium
CTATTGCTACGGAGTGAGGATTGACGATGTAACAGTCAAATTCGGCAAAACCTCAATAACGGTTACGGTGAAGATAGAGGGAACTGAAAGGTACTACGAACGCAAGCATTCGTTCAAGGTTGAACTTAAATCACCAATCCCGAAACGAAAATTGCAAGCCATATCGGAATCCAGCGGCGGCTAATAGACTGTGTTAAAGTCTTTGCGGGAATAACTTGTTTATTCCCGCCCTTTCTCTAGGAGATGAATAAATCGTCTTCTAAACAGAGGTTACAATTAAATAATTTCGAGCCACATCAGGCGCGCGGGTATTAAGTCCCAAAAAATGGTGCAGTGAGAAAACACTTGCCTTCCTCGCCGAGGAAGAAAAATCTTATCAATTACACCTGACGTATAGATTTTAGTTTCACTATACGCAGGTCATCAAACGTAATTGGTAACAGAGGAGGAATTATAATGAAAGCTATTAATAATGTTGTTTTGCAGATCGTTCGCACGCTTTGGTTTTTGGGATGGCAGAAATCGTTAATCCTTAGACATACCAATATTTCGGAAACGGAATATAACAAGGCGGCAAAGTTGCTTCGTTCCGAACGTAATTTTACAAAAGTGGAAACCGATGGTTACTGGGAGCGATCTCTCGCATTCTATTTACAGGATTATCATGAGCCGAAGCTCGAAGGTGATCCGGGAATGATTCGGGGAGGAGTACAGGAAGCATTATGGAATATGTTGAACTTAGACGGTCTTGCCGTCATTGCTCAAAATATCTCGTTTACCTTGGACTCGCTGAATACCCCCGACCTTACGCAATTGCCGGATAATTACAAATTCCTCGTTCGGAATTTGTTTCAATGCCGCGCTGAAGTAATGCCGTGGATGTCGGTTGCACCGGGATCCGAAGGGTATGGTATTGTCCACGAGTTCTTGCAGCATCTTATCGAAAATAAGAAGCGGTACACTCGTTCGGATAATATGGCACAGGGATTGGTCGAGTGGATGCATGACCGTGACGCTCGCAGCATTTACGTGCGTGACGTACCCTTCTTTGAAGGAACTAAGTCACTGCTCCATACCTTGCTGGAACGGGCAATTCTTGAACTCGAAGACGAAACCCAGCGCGAAGTCATTAAGCTGTATTATGGTGTTTTGGGAGAAGATCGAATCTTCTCTCACTATGATATTGCTGAAAAGCTCGGTATTAAACCGGCGCATCGGGTGCGAACTATCGAAGGTCACGCGTTAAAGATAATGCGTAACCGTAACACGGTACTTGCAGAGTATTGGTACAAGCATATGCGAGTCCAAATGGAAGAACTCTCCAAACAGAGTGCCTACGTTATCGTGGACAAGCGGGGGATTATATCCGACTCTCATCCGAATCGTCCGCTTCCGCGATTTTTGTCCAGAGAAGAATTCGAGCAAGTCAACCTCGATGATCTCGATTTCTCCGTACGGACATTTAACTGTTTGCGCAATGCAGACATTCGGACCGGCAAAGATTTGCTCTCAAAATCCGAAAGGGATTTAATTGCTACCAAGAATTTCGGTAGAAAATCTTTAGCGGAAATTATGAGCATCTTGCAGGAAAACAACTTAGCTTTACAGCCTGATTAGTCTTTACATAAAGACTTAATTGAATCCGACTTATGAAAATAGGTCGGATTTTTGTTTTATTTTCAAACTACCTGATAAAATTTTTTATTGATATAATGTATATGTTAAACATAATTACGTAATAAATATAGTATTATGATGAATCCTGAAACAGGATATCAGCCTGAAGAAACACCAAACAAAGAAGTGGTGAATGAAGAGGAGTCGGGACAAATAAATAAGCCCCTTGACCAGCAGTATGAATGGAGGCATGATCCCGCCCGTCCATCTCTAAAGGATAAGGCATTTAAATCATTCGTTTCGCCAAACGCATTAAAGAATGCTAGCTATGGCTTTGAATATGATCTTACATCAGCTATAAGAAATACTCCTCAAGAGTTTTATACAACTGAAAGAGTTCTTGAAATTATAGATTTGGTTGACTCTCGATTATATTATAAGACAGATCTTCAAGTAGCGGTTACTAATACATTGCATAGAATGGGTTTGCTTACAGATGAGATTTGGACATCAATTTTAAGAAAATCATCTCTTTCGAATGGACGATTTTTAGAAAAGTTATCAATTGTACCGCAATTACCAAAAGATACAATTAAAGATTTAATCTTTGTAAAGACTCCGGCAATAATAGGAGGAGCTATGGAGTTTAATTATTATCGAATAAGAGGATTGATGCGCTTTACAGATTTCAAGGAAGGCGATTTTACAGAAGCAGATGCTTGGAATTTAATCTCAGAGGGTAATAAAGACTTAGATAACGTAGAGGGGATAAAATTTACTGCTCTGCATTTACAGAAGTTAATGGATCGTGAGAATAGAGGTAAGTTTTTCAAAGAAGTGATAGATTTAATTGAAACTAATTTTGTAGCGCATAAAAAGGAAAAATTATCAGATCAGGATTATGTAAAATATGTAGAGATGCAAGGGTATGATTTAGAAAAGTTTATTACAACTCCCAATGAAGAATCACGTTGGTTAGTTACACAGCACTATGATTCGATTACTGATGATCAATGGTTGCAATTACTGGAATGCGGACATTTCAGTCGTAATGGACTTAAAGAATGGGAGCACATACCAGGATGGGTGCTTTATGGAGAGAAAATATTATATGGCATTCACGAGTCTGATAGAAAAATTATTGAAGATCGTATAAAACCTGGCTTAACTGAAAAATACGAACTTGTTGAAAAGAAATATTTGAAAGAACCTCTCCCAGAGATTTCGAAAGAACAAATAAGTAAGATTGTTGCGGAGGTTAAAGAATTAGGAATGAAACGATATGAACCAGTAGTACCTAAATCAAAACCATCGAAAAGTGATGTTTACTGCGTTCATATCAGCGGAAGATCTGATTTAAATGTGCTATTACAGCAGCGTTCTCGTAAGACTGATCGATCAGCTCACGATTTAGCAATTTATATTCAAAGAGGGGGCGAATATGATAGATGGCAAATGGATTTCTTGAATAAAGTAAATGATTATAATTTACATAAATATGAATTCTATCTTTCCGAACGACAGCTAAGAAAATATTTTTATCCTGACGATAGATGGGATCGGGGATATGCTACTGACCATCCAATCTTATTGGACGGCACGAAAGAACTAACCTGGGAAATGTTTAATAAATCAATGGTTGATAATGTAATTGATTTGTATGAACGAGATATGGGACCTATTCCATTGCAAGCAAAAGAAGAACTTATAGCGGACACATTTGGCCATGCGTAAAATAGATCCCAGAATAGAAGTGAACCCCAAATATGACAGAACGAGAAAATAATCATGAACAATTACGAGCCGCAGTCGAACGGTTAAGTAATCTAGAATTTCTGACCAATCAAGATAAGGCGAGTATTGTACTGGTTTCCCAGGAATTGAAACCAGCTGCACTGGTTGAAATGCACTATCAGGAAAATACGCCTGGGTATTCAAAAGAAGAGTTTGGGCAGAATATCGATCACTTTAAACAAACGTTACAAGAATTGCGATTAAGTTTTCAAAATAAAGCAATAAGTGTAGATAGTAATAGTTACGAGTCTTTTTACATAGGCTGCACACAAGAAGCCATAGAACGACTGATTAATGCCACAGAGTTAGTTGATATAAGAGAAAAAGATAGAGCAATGGGGAAGTCGCTCGGAATACCAGATACTGCCATTGAAGCTTTTATCAATAACCAGACTGTAAAATTATCGGAATTGCCTGAGGAAGCGGCTAAAGAATTTAGATTCACAAACTTTCTGCCTTCCAAAGATCATTGGCAAGAAGAGCTGGAGTACGTGAAAACTCAAAATGAAGCGTTAAATAAACTAGCTCCTCAATTATTATCTAAATAAATATGTCTTCAGAAGAATTATTACAAGTCTATGATGAACAGGGGAATCCCACTGAACCACTTCCTCGTTCAGTAGTGCATCAAAAACTAGTTCAATATTGGCACGGTGTGGTTAACGTGTGGCTGGTAAATAAAGATGGGGAGTTAATGGTTTCCAAGCGTTCTGAGACTGTTAGTGGTAATCCAGGCAAATGGCAAACTTACTTTGGAGGGCACATTCCTGCAGGAATGACCCATATAGAAACAGCTGTCAAAGAATTAGAAGAAGAAATAGGTTTAACGATTAACCCAGATAACCTGCATATTATAGATAAGGGTCAGTTTGCTAACGACGACCATCTCCATTTCTATGAAAGTTATGTTTTATTATTTGAAGGTAATCCCGAAGACTTAAATTTTGCTGATGGTGAAATATCAGAAGCTAAATGGATGGGTATGGATGAATACCAGCAAGCAAGAACAGATAATCCTGAACAATGGTGCAATGCTTGTAATGAACAAAATCAACAAAAGATTAAAGAATGGTTAATTAGCGTTGAAGTTTGACCAGATAGGGTAAACTCTTGGCCGTATATAATCAAATACGGAAGTAAATAGGCGACTTTTAGCATATATTGACAAAACCAAGTAAATATGCTAAAATATAAAATCAGTGAGAGAAGGGCTGTTTTTACTAAACATTTAGTATTGGTAGCGCTTGTCTCATTCGGAGATAAGTTTTCTGTCCGTATTTATATGGACTATAAATATAATATTTCAAAAATTAGGAGGACTGACTATCATGTCAACAACAGATACTCGGTTACCGCTCTCCGACGTAACGGGACCGGTAAATGACTTATTAACTAAACTTGCTGGTGATGATGGCGCGGACTGGCTTAAGGGATTAAAGAAATTCCTGCGGAAAGAAAATCCGTGGAAAATTGCCAAAAAGGTCGTATCGAAACTACTCGAATTTGTATCCGAAATTGAAGTGCCTGGTGCCGAAAAATTTGTAACCGTAGACAACTTCAAGAAAAATAATTCTGAGGGCGTGAAATTCTGGTATTTCGGCGACAACTTTCAAGAGCATTTTTTGAAGAAAGTTGAAGAAGGTGTCGAATCCACCACTCTTAAGGCTTATCGGCTAAAAGAAGATTCGCTCGATCCGCCGATTATCGCTGCATTGGGCGACAACCACGAAACCAAACTGCTTCACTTATGGGAGCTTCTCAAAAAGCAACCTAAAGGTGAAGATGGGGTTTTGCTCACCAATGGTTATGCGAATATATTTTACATTCG
>CAYVGX010000054.1:0-5193 GCA_964451015.1 uncultured Candidatus Saccharibacteria bacterium
TTAATTTTGCCAATAATAAAAACCGCTTTGCGAACATGCAGAGCGGTTTTGTGTTTTATACTTCCAGAATGACCGGCAAGATCATTGGTCGACGTTGAGTTTTCTGGAAAAGGTATTCTCCAATTTCATCGCGAATTTGCTGGCGTAAATTAGTGTAAGTCTGTTCGCCAGTGCCTTTACTGCCTTCGATCATTTTGCGGATCTCATGCTTCACTTCGCGAAGCAGGTCTTCGTTGTTTTTCATGTAAACGAAACCGCGAGAAAGGATTTCCGGCTGGTTAATCAGAGTGCCGTTATGGCGATCAACAGTAGTAATGATTACGAACATACCGTCTTGCGCCATAGCCTGACGGTCGCGAATGACAACTTCACCTACATCACCAACACCAAGTCCATCTACGAATACGTATCCAGACGGCACTTTTTCGTTGAGAACTTTGGCTTCGCCGCGCTGGTTGATTTCCAAAATAGAACCGTTTTCCAAAAGGAAGTTATTTTCTTCTGGAATGCCAATGCTTTGCGCGAGTTTTGCGTGAGCAGCAAGCATATGCAGTTCACCGTGAATCGGTACAAAGAATTTAGGCTTCACCAGCTGCATCATCATTTTGAGCTCTTCTTGCTGACCATGACCACCGGTGTGAATATCTAAAATTTTATTATAGATAACATTCGCACCAAGCTTGGTTAAGTTGTCTAATACAGCTACAATAGAGCGCTCGTTGCCAGGAATGGTGGATGCAGAAATGACAACGGTGTCACCCTTTTTGATTTTCACAAAACGGTGTTCGCCGCGCGACATTCTTGCTAATTGAGAGCTTTCTTCGCCTTGGCCTCCAGTGGATAAGATTAAGATCTGGTTGTCGGGGAAGCGGCTGGCTTGCTCGGATTTGATAATAATTTTTGGCTGAATGCGAATGTAGCCCATCGAGATAGCTGTCTCTAAAGTAGAGACAATAGAACGACCGGTAACAATCACCTTGCGGTTATATTTGGCAGCTAAATCGAAAACTTGCTGAATACGGGCAATCAGAGAAGAGAAGCTGGTAAACACAATACGACCTTTTGCATCTTGGAAGATGCGGTCGATTGTGACGCCAATTTCTTTTTCCGATTGAGAATATCCCGGCTTAATAGCGTTGGTGGAGTCACTCATTAAAGCGAGAACTCCTTCGCCGCCAAAACGAGCGATTTTATTGAATTCCGTCTGTACTTCGTTTACTGGGGTGTGGTCGAATTTCCAGTCACCAGTGTGAATCACTTGTCCGATAGGAGTTTTGATGCACAAACCGACAGAATCAGGAATGTTGTGGTTTACAGCGAAAAAACTAACCTTAAAATTACCCAATGGTACAGTATCTTCGCGGGTCATGATGTTGATTTTTGCGCGATCTTGTAAATTGAATTCTTCCAGGCGTTTCTTAATCATTCCTGCAGAAAGTTGCATGGTGTAAATTGGCGGATCACCTAACTTAGCAAGCAAGTAGGGAATAGCGCCGATGTGGTCCATGTGTCCGTGAGTTACGAACATACCACGAATATTGTCTTTTTTATCTTCTAAGTATTTAGTTTCAGGAATGATGTAGTCGATGCCAGGAGTGTCTTCTCCAGGAAAAGCAAAACCTGCATCAACGATAATGATATCGTTGCCGAATTCGTAGGCCATCATGTTGGCCCCTACTTCTTCAAGTCCACCTAAAGGAATAATGCGCAATGTATCGCGGGATACAGTGTAGACGCTGTTAGAAGCAGCTGCTGGTCCTTCTAATGGTGTTATTTGGCTTTCTGGCGAACGAGTCGGCAAGCCACGGCGATTACTAGCGCCTGGGCGCTTTGCCGGACCACGGTTCGCTGTCACTGGCTTGCGGACAATGCCGCTATTTTGACCAGGTTGTCTCACTGATCGGTTTCTGTTTGCGCCGGTTGGCGCCAGTTTAGAAACTGGTTTTTTAATCATATGCTTTCGAGATAGAAAGAGTCTCTTATATCTAAGAAATTTTCTTCATAGCGTAGTGCCCTAAAAAATATGTTCGGCAGTAGCATGATCTGAAGAATAAACAATCATAACCGGAATGCGGACGTGTGCCGCTATAAAAGACTCTATCTAATAATTATCTTTTTAATAAAATTTATTCTATGAGGTTTCTTCGGAGCTCGCGTATAGTTGCTCGCTGTACGAAAGTGCTCTCAAATATAAAATTTACTATTTTTGTGTCTAAAGGAATTTAAAAAAGTTTTCTTTGCGAAAAAATAACGTGATCAAATATAAACTTGGTTTAAATTCGAGAATCAGGGAAGTGGCTTCCGGGGCCGCCTTCGCTTGATTTGATTGCGCTTGTCGCAATTAACACATGCATGCTTACTTCAGAGAAATAAACTAACATCTACTAATTGAGTAAATTCATTATATCAGGAGCGGGTTGATTTGTCAATTACTTTTGCTAGAAAAAGGCTTTATTATAAGGGTTTTAAAGCCAAATCGCCGCAGAAGGTGCGGCGATTTGGCTGTCTAGGTTAGCTCTTTTAGCTTACTGCATCGTTTGTATATTTAGCGCACAGTACTTCGCTGGCTGCCGCGAATGAGCTGTACTAAGCCGATCAATACGATAGATCCGCCAATAGCTACAAGTATGCTGTAGAGGTTAAATCCACTAATTCCAGATGCGCCGAACGAATTCATGATAAATCCACCCAAGAAGGCACCTACGATACCTACAATAATGTTAAGCAAAGGGCCCTGCTGGCTATCAGTGTTCATAATCAATGAGGCGATCCAGCCAACGATAGCTCCGAAAATGATCCATAAAATAATACTCATATAATGTCCTTTCTTTTATGATAAATTATTTTTGATTATCCAATTTAATACTAGCTTCGGGTGTAGAGACTGTCTTACTGTTAATAAGTAATGAAATGATTGCCCATGCTGCGAGCCAGTATACTACCATGGCGAGAATGGTGCTCCATTCAAAAATGCTCCCCGTAGTAGTGACTTGCGATTGTCTGAATACTCCCAAGAAGGGGGCGGCCAGTGGATAGCTAATGCTATACACAAAATCTGTAAAAGCCGCGTTTGGGTTGGCTGCAAAGAGTTTTAGTAAGAAACGAAATCCTAATACGACTTCTATAATTCCAAGCAGATACCATACAATTTGGGTGGCCCTGAATAATGGTTTAGTGGTTGGGGAACTGTAGCTTGTAGTGCTTTGCATAATTAACCTTTCTTTTAGCTAACTAATTAATTGGTTAACTTATCCTTAGAAATTACACTTTTAGTGTCAATTTCTACATTAATAACATTATTTTTTGGAAGTTCAATCTTAGTATGAGTCTGAGATTGTGCTTCTCTGTTGGTTATAACGTTACCTGTGGGTTTTTGTTCCACTTTCTTGTTTCGATTCTTGTTGTCTTCCGGCTTACTTTTTTTTTCAGTGGTTCCGTCGTTTTCTATGTTGAGGACAGGCAGGGTTTTTGATTCCAGCTGCGCGGCGCGTTGCTTGAATCTTTCTATGTTATTGTGAATATTTTTTGCAGCATTATTATTGCCTTTTTGCTGCAGCTTGCTTTCAATGTTTTTTAGGTTATCTATGCCTTGGGTGATAGGACGGAAATCGTTGTCACGAGAGCGATTATCACGATCGTGGGATCCCGGCTGTACTGAATTTTTTATATGCTCCTGTTCTTTAATTCGGGATTCTATAAATTCACTCTGCAATTCTGCCTTACTTTCTTCTGTTACTGCGAGCATGATTTGCAGTTTTTCTGCCTGTAATTTAAGCGCGTAGAGCATGTCACCAGGTTTGGAAGCATACGCAACTCCCATTGTTGTAAAGCTTCCTAAAATCAGCAAGGCCAGTGTGAGAAAACCGAATTTTAAAAATGTAAGATGTGCTATAAATTGTCTTAGCGACTGAAAGAACGTAGGACGCTCCTGGGGTATAGAGGCAATGTGCTGTAAAAGTTTTTGTTTGATTTGTTCTTGACGTAGAGGATGGAGGCTTCGGGCGGGATCGTCAGAGGATAAATCTGCTATTTCTGATTCTAGGTGGCTAGAGGAGTGATTTGGCATAGTGGTTGTTAATGATAATTTTCAATTTTTTTAATGCGCGGTATTGAATCAACCTAACCGCAATACTCGATTTATTGATCGCTTCACCGGTTTGCTGGGCCGATAAGCCTTCTTTAAATCGAAGTATTAATACCTGACGGTAGGTAGTAGGCAATTGATCAAGTGCCGCCTGCATATGGTTTTCTGTCAATGCGATATCAAACTCTTCGTCAGGTCTGGCTGCCTTGTCTTCAATTATGAAATCCTCCTCTATGGGCAAAGCTTCGGGTTTAGCCATTTTCTTACGAAAATGGTCATTCATGCAATTAGTAGCAATGCGGTATACCCAGGCACTGAAATTGCCTTTATTTTGAAATTGGGGAAGCGCTTTCCAAACTTTAAGAAAGGTTTCCTGAAGCAAGTCTTCGGCGATTTGTCGGTGTCGAACTCTCGACAGCACAAAAGCATAGATTTTTTGCGCATACAAATCATAGAGTGCCGCAAAGGCTTGTGCGTCGCCTTGCTGGGCTTGCATGATGTGCTCTGATTCAGTCATCGTTTACTATAACGTTAATGATTAGTATGTGTTTCACTTTCTTTAACTATAGAATTTATAATTTTATATAACAGCTTTTCTCAAATTATTGGCTTAAGTAAAGCAAAAAATATTTTGGAAACATTAAAATTTTATAATCGTTTTCTTTAATACAGGCATATTTTTATATCAAAATATATTAATTAACTTTGCTTTCAATGTATTTAGAAAGGAATTTTATGCGCACACAATTTTATACTGGCATGGCAGCAGCTCTCCTAAGTTTAACGATAATCTCTGCTTCCATAGCCCAGGCCCGCGATATCAGGTTTGATATGTTTACACGTGCCGATGTGGCGACAGGTATTTCTTCTCATCCTTGGGCATACGATCCGGGAAGTTCTGGGTTAGTGTCTTCTGAGTGGGTAACCTATATAGATGAATATCCGACCGGCTTGCCTTCGAGCAAAGATGACTGTCAGCATGGAGGATATAAAAATTTTCCTTTATATACCGAAGATAAATTTCGCAATCAAGGAGAATGTATAAAAAGTTATAACAGCGAACAGGTTCCTCAACCGGCTAATGATTTGTTGGTGTTATCTATAGATGA
>CAYVGX010000055.1:0-5100 GCA_964451015.1 uncultured Candidatus Saccharibacteria bacterium
ACGAAATTATGCATGCCGCTGAGCTGTCTAAAATTGCCAAAGAATCATCGTTGACCAGAAAGCAATATGAATTGAAAGGACAGATGCGTGATCCAAAATATGTGGAGGCTATTAATGCAGAAAAGACTGCTATGAAAAACTTGCAAGAAGCAAGTGCTGTATCTACCGGTGGGGTAGAGGAATTATGCGGTTCCATTGACGATGCTGGGGGTTTTACAAAAAATGTGATGGAGCAGTATATTGCGCAGTGGATCAAAGGCGACGAGGGAACAGCGGACGCAAATGTCAATTTGGAAATCCAGCATAAAGATACTTTGGGAACTAAATTATTCGGACATATGTTGCTTAATAGCACTGAGCCTCGCTCTGTTGTTTCCTTACTGAGCAAAGATGGTAAAGATTTTTTGAAGGCTATACTTACCGGCGGTACAAATTCTGCTTCTACTTCTTCTGTTTCAGATCGTACGCGCGTGTTGGGTGAAGTTACAACAACGCCTAATACTTCACCTGTGCCAGTGTTGCCGTATATGTCGCCACGCGGTGATTCGTATATTAATATTCGAGGGGAATAACATGAAAAAAAATACTATCATCGTTGGGCTTATTGTGGCGGCTCTTGCTGCTGTGGGGGGAGGGTATTACCTTTTTATAGTGAAGGGCGGTACTTTAGCAGTATCTTTACCCAAAGCATTTCATATAGATAAGCAACAATTAGTAGTTGAGCCGGCTTCTACAACTGAAACCGGAGCAGTGCTAGGCGAGTCTGAAAATTATGAGAATCCATTAAAAGACATCTATGTCAATCCGTTTGCGAAATAAAAAAATACATATCATTAATTTATGCGCTGCATTTTTTGGGGTTATTGCTTTAACTGTACCGACTCGTTTTGTTATTGCCGAGACAACCACAAAAGCCGAATTAACTCAGAGAATTACCGGGGAATTGAGTAGTTCTTCTTTTGGAGGTTCTAGTAGTGGGGGCGCGGTGCTGGGAGAAGATACTGGCGTGCCATTTTTTCCACGCGGATTTGTGTATCCTATTGCTGAGTTGGGAAATTGTGACAATCAAGCGTCGTGTTTTACGTTTTGTGAGCAACAACAAAATTTAGAGTTGTGCGCAATGTTGAGTTACCGACAAGGCACAATGAACGCATCACAATTGAAAAAGACATTAACCTTTGCTCACTATATGCATGCTGGTTATTTTGCGAGCTGTGATAGTATGCATGCCTGCGCAGATTTATGTGACAAAAAAGAAACTCGTGATGAATGTAATACCTTAGCTCTCAGCTTAGACAAAGGCATTCAAGTTTTAGGCGCAACAGATGTAAATCCTATGTATGCTACTACCTCAGTGCTCGACTATTGTGGGGGTGCAGGGACTAACTGTTACGAGAATAATTACGGCACAGGAAATGTCTTAAGTATCATGGATACATTGATCGCATCGGGTAAAGCGCCTGAGTACTGCAATACCGCAGAACAATGTCAAACGTACTGCGCTACAGCAAACACTCCAGAATGTACAGCTTTGTATTCGGCAATAGCCGACATGGGCGGCATGTCTCCTGGTATGCCATATGGAGGACGTGTATTGAATGCTTCCACCGATGCAGTAGCAACAGACTCCCTTACTTTGGGTAACGATGCTGCAAATCAAGATAACTCATCGACCTATCCTTCTATTGCGTATCAACCGCAAGGAGTTGTGGGCTGTGTGATTAGTAGTCAAACCGCGCCTACTCCGTATGTGCAAACAGACGCAGAACAGTCGGACAATTTTATGCAAAATGTCAAAAATTGTGATCGTTCTTATGGTGGCACGACAACACAAGCGCAAAGTTATGCTTCGACAGGAAAATCTAAAGCTTTGAGCGGCGTCTCTGATATCTATAATTGTATTGTAACTTTGGAATCCTCGTTAGATATTCAGAGGTGTCTCTCGCGTTAAAATATAATTCAAAAAAACCTTCGAATTTCCCCGAAGGTTTTTTTATTTTTCAGGGTAATTTATAATATTATTATTTAGCATGTATATATAGAGTAAAGTTTTTTGGGGTTTAGAGTCTTGATGTGGTATAATATTTATAACTTTTACAGGTTATTTTACCTCGCGTGATAAAGAAATCAATATCAAAAATTAGCAACATAGCGAATAGAAAAGGGATATATAAAAGCAAAGGAATTGTAGCGATACTTCTCCTTGCTTCTTTGTTTTTGCCTGCATTTGCTATTGATTATGTGTACTCGGCACATGTTACATCAGCTCAGTCTAATAGTAATAAACCATGTATACAGAGCTCGGAAACGACTCAAGATAATTACGGAAATATTAAAACTAATCTTGTAGACCGACCAGTCGCTAGTTCAGACGTTAAACTCAGTAAAGTTCCTGATCCTGGAAATGGGTTGTGGACCTTCGAGCCTATAGATATTAAATTTAGCGTAACATACGCAAGAAAAGATGCTACATGGAGCAGCGACTACTGTAATTCGACCGTTAAGGCTAAATTAAAAGTCGTATATCCAGGTTATCTGGGTAATGATAGCATTATCACTTCCGATTTACCTTTAGATGGAAATTCTTTAAACTTTAGTAGTTCATCATCTAACCTGGTAATCTCCGGAACATTTAAAATTTCAAAATTCGACGATATTTTAACTCCGGCTTACAAGGATTACATTAAAAATAAAACTTATCAATCTTTTGTTTTCAAAGTATATTTAAACGAAAGTAGGGACACATTAATAAAGGATTATCCCTTTAAGCTAAGCATATGTGGAACGGGTATTACATGTGCAGAAAGTACGGCAGATAATACTAATGTAAATAGCATGGCCGGTGCGGGCGATGCGAATATTATTCCGTTTCCTTCCTTAAAATTTAAATTTGATTCGAGAATTGCTCCTAATTCTGATTCTAGCAAGTTATTACCGGAATCGGCCCGTGGGAACGAGTTTCAAAATTTTATTCGTACTTATGTAGATAAAAGTGGGAACATTGTACCGTTCGAATTGCAGGCCAGGATGGATTTGGTCGCGCCTATCGATAAGACATTGACCATTAATCAGAATGGTCCTTCTACTCAGGTGACGATGTCTACAAGCAGTCAATCTAATTATACGCCTAAAAAATTGTATGGATTGGTTGCCGGTATTACGGCGACCAATAAAGTTATAGCGAATAATAACTCCGGATATGGGTGTGTTAAGTCTTCTACAGAAACAAATTATACGATAGGTTCAGGTAATGAAAAGTATAATTATAATTTTTGTTATTTTGCAGCAAAAAACCTCGCTGGGGATGGGGTTGTCATGAAACCGGGTGAGCCTGGTCGGATTTTGGGAGTTATGGTAGATAAAAAGGCTTTGGAAAATGTTGGTGCTGTGCAGCAGGTGGTGTGTAAAGACAGTTCAGGAAAACAGACTCCTACAGGCACCGATTGTGATAACACGATAGTTAATTCCTTTGATTTTTATCAAGCAGTCGGAGTGGAAAAGACCCTGTTTGATGATACGAGTTTGGGGGCATTTCTCCTAAACGCGCCAGTGACAGGCTTTTATAGTTTGTTTAATGCTCAAGATTTGACAGTTGCATATAATCCACCTTTAAAATTCTATGTGCAAATTTATCCGAGCGAAGAAGCGTGGAAAGCACATTTGAATGACCCTATTCCTAGCACTGTTCCTGCATATAAGGGAACAGAAACCAGCTCGAGCGTTCAAGAAACAAGCGCAACTGCTACTCTGTTTGATTTCATTCGCAAAATCATTGCATATATTGTACTGCTGATCACTAGCTTTATTTATTGGATTTTCTCTACTATATTGGTTCCCGTGTTGGTAGCCTTAATTCAAGTACATCCGTACAAAGATAATTTCGTCAATTTTATTTACCCAGGATGGATTATTGTACGCAATCTTTCTAATATTTTCTTTATCATCGCCTTGTTATACATGGGTATGAAGATTTTATTCCAACAGGAAGACGCAAGCAAGAGCCGGGGATTTATTGTTACTCTCATCTTAATGGCTTTACTGGTGAATTTCAGTTTAGTGATAGGGCAAGGGATCGTGGCTATTGCCGATACTGTTCAGGCTCAATTTTTACCTGAGAACAGTAAAGTAATAGAAACTTTGGGACATAAATTGATGGTTGATCCAATTATTATTTTTAGAGGTGGGGATGGTAATTTGACTAGTGGTGGTAATTTTTCTTCCGAAGCTGCTGCGAGCGATTTACCAAAAGCGATTATGTTATTGGTACTATCTGTTGCTGCGTTCTTTTCTTTTGTTGCATTAGCTGCCTTCATGTTTGTGAGGCTTGTAGTTTTATGGATACTGTACATGGTGTCGCCTCTTGCGTATGTTGGGAGAATATTACCCGAAACAAAAGGTTACGCTTCGAAATGGTGGCCAGAGTTCATTAAGTATGCTTTCAGTGTACCTATAATGGCGTTCTTTCTAAATATGGCTGCTTTGGTAGCAGTCACTTTTTCGTCACAGAGCGGCGATCAGGTACAGGTTGAAGGTGCGAGAGGTTACTTATTTGGCAGTGCTGCCGCAGGTATAACCGAGTTTGCATTGACTACAGTGTCTCATGTGATAGTCTTGTTGTTTATTTACTTGGGTATGCAGTATGCTTTGAAATTTGGAGGTGTCGGTGCTAAACAAATTGTGGGATTCGCAAAAAGTGGATTTGATTATTTCACTCAAAAATTACCAAAAGAATATTTAAACAATCAATACCAGCGTCGTGTTGAGGGAGGGTTATTAGATCCTATGGCCTGGAAACAGAGTTGGAAAGATAGTATTCAGGACAAAAATAAGAAAATGCGCAATGCGAGACTTTTGCGTAAAGCGGATCGCTTGAATCCGAATACAATCATTAATCACCCGACTAAATCTATTAAATATGTTATGGCCAAAGCTCTCAGCAAAGGTCCTCAGGCTTTTTGGAAAAACGCGCAGGATAAATTACAGGAGTCTAATATTCTGACTGCGGATGAGTTGGCTCAGGTCACCACAAACAGGACTAATCTACAACGCCATAAAACAGAATTCGAACGCATTCAGAATTTGTTAAAACCTGATCCTGTC
>CAYVGX010000056.1:0-4921 GCA_964451015.1 uncultured Candidatus Saccharibacteria bacterium
CACCGCCACGTTTGCCAACTTCTTCGATGACTGCACCTTGATGTTCTGCAGGAACATCGATAGTCAGAAATTCGTAGGGCTCTTTGCGCACGCCATCTTCTTCGTGGAAAATAACTTGCGGCTGGGATACCTGCATTTCAAATCCTTCGCGGCGCATGGTTTCGATGAGTACTGCCAAGTGAAGTTCGCCTCGGCCGGAAACTAAGAATGAATCGCCGGTTGCTTCTTCGACGCGCAGTGCAACGTTAGTTTCTAATTCTTTCATTAAGCGGTCGCGGATTTGGCGGGAGGTTAATAAATTGCCTTCGCGTCCGGCGAAAGGGGAGGTGTTTACGCCAAAAGTCATTTTGATTGTTGGCTGCTCGATTTCTACCGGAGGAATTTGCTTTGGGTTAGCGCTGTCTGCAATAGTGTCGCCGATCTGCACGTTTTCAAATCCACCAATGGCAACGATATCGCCAGCTACTGCTTCTTCTACTTCGGTTGGAATCAGTCCTTCGTACATGAGTAAGCTAGTGGCTTTTCCGGTTTTTTTGGAGCCGTCGCGGGAGATGAGTGTAACGTTTTGCGCTTTCTTAATAGAACCAGAAGAAATTTTGCCGATACCGATTTTCCCTTTGTAGTTATCATAGCGAAGCGCTAAAACGAGCATAGCGAACGGTTCGTCGGAAATAGTTGGTGCAGGGATATTTTTGATAATTGCCTCGAACACCGGAGTAATATCTGGCTGTGCGTCGCTCTGAATTTTTTGCAGAGTTTCTGCCGCATCGAGCCCAGCAATTCCTTTGATGCCGCTTGCGTAGAGAATAGGGAAGTCGAGCTGTTCTTCGGTTGCGCCTAAAGACACGAATAAATCGAAAGTTTTGTTTACTACTTCATCGATTTGCGCATCGGGCTTGTCGATTTTGTTAATTACCACGATTGCGCGGTGACCGAGCTCTAGAGCCTTTTTCAAAACAAATTTTGTTTGTGGCATTGGACCTTCTTTTGCGTCTACTAACAAGAGTACGCCATCGGCCATGCGGAGAGTACGTTCTACTTCACCGCCGAAATCTGCGTGACCAGGGGTGTCGACAATATTGATTTTAATGTCGTTAAATAATAGAGAAGCATTTTTAGCGGTAATGGTAATGCCGCGTTCGCGTTCAATATCGCCGGAATCCATAATTAAATTACCGCTTTGGTCTTTGACGGTTTGGGTTTGTTTCAGCATGGCATCTACTAAGGTAGTTTTGCCGTGGTCGACGTGGGCGATAATTGCCACATTTCTGATATTGTCTCGAGTCATATGTTTATAATAAAAAATGCCGGCACTCCCGGCTGATTAGCCTCTAAACAATACCGAATAATGATTCTTTTGTCAATATTTGCTATACTAATAAAAAATCTATGGCTAACAATCGTATTCATTTAATTAGTTTTTTAATAGCACTATTATTGGTATTTATAGTAGTATTGTTTATCGCGCGTCCATTTATAAACATTTTAGCCTTTGCGGCAATTGTGTCTATTTTATTCTACCCATTGCATCGGCTGTTCTTGAAGTATGTAACCAAACCAAGCATTGCCAGTTTGCTTACGGTGTTAGTAATTGTTTTGATTATTTTATTACCAGTATGGCTATTCGGGCAGGTAATTTTTGGACAGATTGTAGACTTGTTTAACAAATACAAAACCGGCTCTTTAGTGATTGATAAAAGCCAGTTGATCGCCGGTTTGCCCGATCAGGTACAGACTGTCATAGAAAATTTTAGCAAGGATTTAAACAATACTATCGGGCGTTTATCCAACGAAGTTTTTTCCAGCGTTACGCATTTGCTTTCCAATGTAGCTAATTTTATAGTTGCATTTTTCATGTTCTTGTTTATCACATTCTTTTTGTTAAAGGACGGGCCACGAATTAAGCAGGCGATTTCTGATATCACGCCGATTGCGCATAATCAGGAAGATGTATTGATCAATAAAATTGTAGCAGCGGTAAATGGAGTAGTGAAAGGACAATTTTTGGTAGCCTTGTCTCAAGGTATTATTGCGGCAATAGGGTTTTATATTTTTGGAGTACCAGAACCATTGCTCTGGGGTGCCTTTACGGTTATTGTCGCATTGGTACCCACAGTGGGCACGTCTTTATCTATAGTTCCGGCAGTTATTTATTTAGCTGTTACCGGGCATTCCGGGGCAGCGATCGGCATGACTATCTGGGGAGTGTTGGCTGTTGGTCTGATAGATAATTTTTTGGGACCAAAACTGATCGGAAGTTCTACTAAGCTACATCCCGTACTTGTGCTTATCGCGGTTATTGGTGGTATTCAATTGTTTGGTATTTTAGGATTTCTTATCGGACCGATTATTATGGCGATATTTGTGGCAATGTTAGAAATTTATCGAAGCGATATTCGCGATAACTTACTGGGACGTTAATGAGTTTATTATTTAGTGGTTTAATTATTTTCGCGCCATTATACGTATGGCGCTTTCAATTAGTTGGTTTGCCAACTAATTTTTTAATGCTCTATGCTGGGCTTGTTTTATTAATCGGCATTATAGATATTTTATGGCGCGGGAAGCTTGGGGAATATATCAGCGTTATGAAAACTTTGCCAAAAACTGTGGCATGGTTTATGGGTTTGTTTTTTATTGCGAGCGTAATTTCCTTGTTTGTGAATGGGGTGGATGTGGCAAAAATTGGCCAGTGGATAGTATTGTATGTACTTCCTATTGGCTTGGCTAAGCTTTTGTATTATTACATTAAAACCGAAGTGGTGAGTCGTCAGGCACTCGTGCGTTCTTTATATATATTCTTATTCGCAGCCGGGCTTATTGCTATAGCTCAATACTTTTTCTTATGGGGTTTGCCACAAGACTTTTGGGGCAATAGTGCCGAACCGAAGCGGGCAATAGGTTTTTTTGCTCACCCCAATGGATTTTCTTTGTTCATTACGCCACTCCTCGCGTATTTATTGCCGAATGTAAAGATGAGAGTGGAAAATTTTTCGCGTTCTATTTTTACTGCTAGTAATTTTTGGATTCTTGCTTGGGGATTGGGGGCAAGTGGTTTATTATTATCTTTATCGCGCGGGGGTTGGTTAGGGCTTGTGCTTGCTGCGGCGGTTTTTGTGTTATGGAGCAGCAGTAAAAAAATGTTGCTCGTGTACGGTGCGGCTGCTATCGTGGCGGTTGCGGTTCTGTTAAGTATTCCTAATTTCCGCTACCGCATTTTACTGCCTTTCCATGGAGAGAAATCTACAGTGGCACGATTTAGTTTATGGGAAACAGGCAGTAAGATGATAAAAGATTCACCGATCCTGGGACAAGGTATTAACGGCTTCAATTACAATTGGGACAGGTATAATACTGACCCAAATTTGCAGCATTATAATTTTCCTCATAATTTTATTTTAAATACCTGGATTGATACGGGGTTATTAGGATTGTTATCATGGCTTGGCATTGTAGGGTGGGGTCTCTGGTTTGGCTTGAAGAATAAATCTAAACCGTATGCATTCGGTTTAGCTTTATGCATGATCGCTATTCTGGCTCATGGCCTGATTGATATCCCATACTTTAAAAATGATTTAGCGCTATTATTCTGGTTGTTATTTGCTCTAAGTGTGTAAAAACATTGCATAATAAAATCTTCTTAACACTGGGTTTTAGTCAGTGTTTTAAATTTACCCAATTTTAAGACTGGGGTTTCTTTCCAGGGCTTTATAATTTAAAAAAGTTGACCGTACATAATGGTTGACTTTTTCTTTAATTTATGGTAAAATATGTAAAATCGAATCTAAAAATAATAATTTCTTGGGAGGGAAATATGAAAAATCCAGTTTATATAATGCTAATTTCCGTTTTGTTTTACGCTATAACCAACTCTATATTAGAGATAAAGTTAGCAAAGTATTCCACTGTAGTATTAGTAGCAATGTTTTATTTAGTCATGGGTGGTGTTTCATTAATTCACCTTTTCACATTAAAAGAAATGGGTGCTGATTTACAATACCCACCCTTGGCTACCTTTTTAGGATGGGGAATTCTTGCTGCTATAACCTATTATCTAGCTGCAGTGTTCGACGTGCAAGCGTATCATGTAGGCGGAAAAGCTTCTGTTATTGCTACCGTCTTCATTACAATGCCAATAATGACCCATATTATTATGGGAATTACGAAAAAGAGAGTGCCGGAGTTTAATGAATTTATCGGTTTTGGTATCGTCGCTATAGGCATTTTTTGGCTTGCAAAATACACAAATTTGTTTGTGGATAATGTAGATTAGTTTTAAAAAAGGCGCGAGAAGAAATTCTTAAGCCTTTTTGTTTTGCTTAATGTGGTAATAAAAATCGCCAGAAGGCGATTTAATTTTACATATCTTCGTTGTCGTCGTAGGCTTTGCGGCTGATAAAGAATCCAGAATTTGAATGAGAGATTTTTTTGAGAGACTGGGGAGCAGGCTTTTTGCCTCGCTCATATTCGCTTTGCGGTTTCCGGCTGCGATGTGATCCGCTGGTGCGTCGGGTATCGTCTGGCCTGTGATTTCCTTTCGGGCGATGAGCTCCCATACTTCGATGTCCTCTCGGGGCTGGTGAGGAGGTTGGTTTATTTGCGAAAGGTTTGCGCTCGTCGAATTTTTTTTCCATTTCTTCGCGAGGGAGGGAAGGGGTTTTTGAGACTGGCAAAGATTTGCGGATAAGGCGTTCGATGGTAGCAATATCTTTTTTCTGATCGTGGGTTGCGAATGAAATAGCATGCCCAGTAGAGCTCGCTCTTCCGGTGCGGCCAATGCGATGCACATAATCTTCGGCATGATCCGGAAGATCATAGTTAATGACCAATTGAATTCCCTTTACATCAATACCACGCGCAGCAATATCTGTAGCTACCATGATTCTGTATTTGCCTAAGGTAAATCCTTTGAGCGCTTCGA
>CAYVGX010000057.1:0-4899 GCA_964451015.1 uncultured Candidatus Saccharibacteria bacterium
ACTCGCTTTGCGGGTGGCTGCTGGGCGATGAAGGTCGCTTAAAGCAGTTTTATTTTATATTGAAAGAGAGATCGAAAAAAACCTCCAGATATGAGGGATTTTTTTTGTTTGTATTAACTTTATAGAGTAATTATGTGATAAAATATTGGTATGCCTGACGAAAAAGAACAGTTAGATAATACACCTGATTTTAGTAATTTTTTTGAAAAATCAGATGCTTCTCCTAACTCAACTGTTCCGATTTATGAAGATGCTCCAGTTCAAAGTTCTTCTCGCTTGAAGCGTATTATCGTATTTGTCTCGGGAGGATCTCTTGAAAATGATACTCAAGTATCTTTCGCGATGATTGGATTAATTATGCTATGTGTGGCGGTAATTGGATTTTTATTGTGGGATAATAATCATAATGCTGATTCTTCTGCAAAACCTGGTCTCGAGACATTTAAAAATGCACCTAAAGATAAAGTGCCTTTAGAATTACGGAACGTTAGACCATGATAAAAAATCGCTTTAACAAATCAAAAGGTTTTACGCTTATTGAATTATTAGTTGTGATCGCAATCATTGGTCTTTTGGCTACTGTTGTGTTGGTAACTCTCAGTTCCACTCGAGTAAGAGCTCGAGATGCTCGACGTAAAATTGATATCAAGCAATTATCTACGGCTATACAACTATACTACGAATTTAATAATGCTTGGCCTGATGATGCAACTACTGCGTCAGGAGATTGGAATGCAAATTTTAAAACTCAGTTATCACCATTCTTGAATAGTCTTTCCAAAGAACCATTGCAAAATAATGTGAATCGGTACTATGGAGCAGGTCGTATGGGCTCAGCGCCTGATCCAAAATGCAATGGTCAGTATGTAATTTGGTTTTACTTTGAGAGTTTAAGTGATCCCGATGTGGGAAAGTATACTTGTGGTTTTAATAATTACCATTATTTTATGCTATTAGGACCGTGGTAAAAAATGAAAAGCTGCGATGAAAATATATCGCAGCTTTATTATTATCTTATTATCCTAATATTAAAATCTATCGCTATTGAAGAAGTTTTTGGTCCTTCTGTGCGCAGCATAAACCAGGTTTCTTTGCTGTTAAAGTTTTGATCTTTGATAAACGGTAAAATAGTCCTGCTAGCTAATATAAATCTCCGCCCGCTTTTATTTCTAAAAATGGCATCAAATCCAAATTTAATATTCGAACCAGAATTATAACTACCAAAATAGGGATAAGATTGATTGATAATCAACTGATTTTGACCATCGTATGGATTAGTTGAAATGAAATTATTTCCGCTACTATTTGTAGATGTAGTAAAAACATCTCTTTCAAGATTACTCATCTTGTTATTTTTTTGAAACGTTCCTTCAAAAATAATACGTAAGCTCTTTGTAGGAACAGGGGAAAGCGTAGGTTGTGGCCCTATATTTTCCATGTTTTGACTTCGGATTATATTAGTCTCACAGCAAAATATAGCCATACATAATAGAATAATTTTTGTACTCATAATGTCCTCCTTAATTTTTACTCTTTTTGTGTTTATTTCTATGTTTTCATTGTAAGTTATTGGCCCTAAAATTTGGTTTAAGATAATTTCAAATATTGATAAATTTTTTGTCCCATTTTTCTTGACATTACTGAATATTTCCGATAGAATTTCGATAAGTTCTACTACCAATTAAGGTAGTGGTTTTAGATGCTGTAAAGTGGCTTAAATAAGCCAATTTCCCGCATATTGTCAATCTATTTTATGGAAAAGGTCGCTCACAAGCCAAAAATTCGCATAAAGATCCGCGCTTACGATCACAAATTGATCGATCAAAGCGCTAAGCAAATCGTCGATACCGCAAAGCGTACTGGCGCTGTTATCTCTGGTCCAGTACCATTGCCAACAGAAAAGCGAAAATATACTGTGCTTCGTTCTACCTTCGTCCATAAAGACAGCCGTGAACAATTCGAAATGCGTACTCATAAGCGCATGATCGATATTCTCGAACCAACCCCTAAAACTATTGATTCTCTCACCAACCTTAGCCTTCCTGCTGGGGTGGATGTAGAAATCAAAATGAGCTAAAACTGAGTAAATACGTTCTTTTTTAAAAACAGCCCAAAAAGCTAATTAAATTAGATAACTATTTGCCATCATATACCGAGACCGCGAGATCGCGAGCTTTAATATGCTGGGAAATAGTCCCAGTTTTTGTTTTTTTATATTTACATTAAGATCGAGACGTTTGTTGTATCGGCGATATAGCAAACCAATCCAAACCGTATGAAGTTTATCGTAGGTCAAAAACTCAATATGACACAATATTTCGCGGAAAACGGCGAAATTATTCCCGTTACTGTAGTGAAAGCTCCAGAAATGGTAGTAACTCAGGTCAAAACAACTGAGAGTAAAGATGGTTATAATTCTGTCCAAGTAGGTATTACTCCTTCTGTTGCAGGTAGCCGTAAAGCAAATAAAGCAAAAGCTGGACATTCCAAAAATTTAGGCATATTCGGTACATTCGTAGAATTCCGTGTTGATAATACTGCAGATTATTCTGTAGGACAGAAATTAAATGCTGGTCAGTTCGAAATTGGAGAAATGGTGAATGTTATTGGTACTATGAAAGGACGCGGTTTCGCTGGTGGTATGAAGCGTCATGGTTTCGGCGGTTTTCCCGCAAGTCATGGTCATGATAAGCCTCGTAGTGTTGGTTCTATCGGTCAACGATACCCACAACACACTCGTAAAGGTCTTCGCATGGCTGGTCATATGGGTGCTTCTCAGGTCACTGTTAAAAACTTACAGATCGTTGATGTAGACGCGGCGCGCAATTTGATTTTAGTAAAAGGCGCGATTCCAGGCAGTAATGGCGGCATGATCCGTATTTCTACAACCGGTGTTACCAAGCCATTGTTTGTAGCAGCTGTAGAAGAAACTAAGAAGAAGAAATAATAAATTCCGATGAAAGTTCAAGTATACAATCAAAACGCAGAAGCAATTGGCGAAATCGAAATTAACGACAAGATTTTTGCCGTTAAGCCTTCTCTTCATTTGCTGGCAGAAGCAGTTCGTGTACAAGAAGCAAATGCTCGTAAGGGTTTGGCTCATACCAAGACTCGCGGTGAAGTAAGTGGTGGTGGTAAAAAGCCTTGGCGTCAAAAAGGAACTGGTCGCGCTCGCGCAGGTTCTACCCGTAGCCCGTTATGGCGTCACGGTGGTGTCACTTTTGGTCCAACTTCCGATCGTAACTGGAGTCTAAAGATCAACAAGAAAGCCAAGACAAAAGCATTATTCATGTCTTTATCGGATAAGGCTAAAGATGGTCGCTTGATTGTTATCGACGGTTTCAATCTTGAAGAAGTCAAGACTAAAGAATTTGTAAAGATCATGCAAGCCTTTCACGCCAAGATTGATACCTTAGGCAAGAAGCATATGGTAGTAGTGGCTAATAGCACCGACAAGTCTGTCAAAGCATCCCGTAATATTCCTTCTGTGGCCACTGCTTTAGCAACAAGTTTAAATGTGAAAGATGTATTGAAAGCAGACAGCATGTTCGTTCTCAAAGACACTTTACCGATTATTGAAAAAACCTATTTAAAGTAATAAATTAATTTCCGTTAGCAATAACCTTATGGCAATTTTTTCTAAAAAAGATAATACCGACCAAGCTGCTGATCAGCCAACTGACCAGGTTGTTTTGGATACTCCAGAAACCACTGAAGCTCCTGCTATGGTTAATGTTGCTCACAGTGAATTGGCAAATAAAGGTTTAGTTGTTCCAAGAATTTCTGAAAAAGCTGGACACATGGATCGGTTGAATAAATATATTTTTACTGTTTTTGGCAAGCTCAATAAAATTGAAGTGCGTAAAGCTGTAGAAAAAATGTATGGCGTAAAAGTTGCTAATGTAAACATGATTCAGGTAGCGGGTAAGAGTCGTCGTTTCGGTCGTATTGTAGGACAGCGTTCCGGCTTCAAAAAAGCAATTGTTACTTTAAAGAAAGATAGCAAGAAGATTAATATCGTAGAACCAAGCTAATTGTATGGCAGTTAAATTATACAAACCAACAACTCCAGGACGCCGATTATCTAGCGTAACCGACTATTCCGTCTTATCGAAGAATGAGAAAACTCCTAAGCATTTAGTAGTTTCTAAATCCAAGAGCGCAGGACGTAATAACTCCGGAAAGATCACTGTTCGTCATCGCGGTGGCGGTCACGGCAAAAAGGTACGCGTATTGGATTTTTCTCGTGCTGACCGTAAGGGTATTGCTGGGACCGTGAAGACTGTAGAATACGATCCAACTCGCACAAGCTTCATTTCTCTAGTAGCGTATCGCGATGGTGTAAAGCGTTTTATTTTATCTCCTCAAGGAATTAAAGTCGGTGACCAAGTTATTTTTAGCGAAAGCGCTGAAATTCATCCTGGTAACCGCTTGCCAATTGCACATATCCCTGTCGGTAGCTTTATCCACGATGTAGAATTAGTACCAGGAAATGGCGGTAAGTTAGGACGCAGTGCAGGAAGCAGTATTCTATTGCAAAACATCGAAGGCGGGTATGCAATCTTGAAACTTCCTTCCGGTGAAATTCGCAAAGTGCGCGAAACCTGTAATGCAACTATCGGTTCTTTGTCTAACAGTGATTGGATGAACGTACGTATTGGTAAAGCTGGACGCAAGCGTCATATGGGCTGGAGACCAGCCGTTCGTGGTAAAGTTATGAACCCGGTAGATCACCCTCATGGTGGTGGTGAAGCTCGTAACTCTATCGGTATGAAATATCCGAAGACTCCGTGGGGTAAGCATGCAATGGGTGTGAAGACTCGTGATAAGAAGAAAGCAAGCACTAAATTTATTGTTAAACGCCGTACAAGCAAGAAACGTTAATTAAATTATATGTCT
>CAYVGX010000058.1:0-4883 GCA_964451015.1 uncultured Candidatus Saccharibacteria bacterium
AAGGCAGGTGGGCCAGGCAGTGCCGCAGGTGATGGTAAGGGTATGGGTAATGGATCTAGTATCGGACGTCTTGGTACTATGGGTAATATGGGCGGTATGCCTAAAATGGGTGGAGTGTCTGGAGCTGGATCCGGTATGGGAAATCTGAAGAGCGGGATGGGTAGTGCTGGTTCTGGGAAGATGGGGAAGCTTGCAGGTTTGGGTAAATCGTTGGCCAGCGGTACGGAAGATAAAAAAAGGGATCAGGATAAAAATGCTGTAGATGAAAACGGTAAACAGAAAAAGCCCGGCCTGAGAGATTTCTATAATGATGCTAAAAATTTAGTTGCAAACCAGCAGGCAGGAGGAGATCCAAGGGAGGCAGTAGTAGATTTCTTGGATAAGTACGCACATATAGGCAAAAAAATAGTTTTGATACTATGGGCCATCTGGTATGCGTTAGGAGTGCTTTCCGCTATTACGAGCATTGCGATTATCGGCATTCCTTCTCTTATTGGCACACTAATTATTTTGCATATTTTTATTGTGTCTCCTAAGACAGTTTATCGTATTACAGAATTGATTTTGGACTTAGTAGGGGTGGGAGAATATTTGCAAGCTATGGATGAAATTGGTTTAGATCAGGTAGAAATGAAAGCAACAGGTTGGCAAAAAGCCAGTATTATTTTATTAGATATACTTATTTTTATAGGTATGAGTATGATGATCGGTATGGTAATAAAAATTGGATGCGATACATATGGATATACTCAGAGCGGAGTAGTAGGTGGTTTAACTACAAAAATAAAATCCGGGACAGTTGATGTTACTGCAGGTCAAAGTGGGACAGGCTCTCTTTTGCAAGGTGTATGCGATTCTCTGCCTCCGGAAATGCGGGGTAAATAAATATATGGTATAATAAATCAAAGTTTTGATTTTGAAACAAAAATATGAATAAAAGAGCAATAGCTATTTTAGGGGGAGTTTTTATCTTGATTGTGGCTACTCTCGGAGTCATTATTTATTTGCGTTCTCGCAATACAACCACTACTGTGCAGGATCAGCCTACTACTCCAGACGTAGTGGTTGAAGATCCGACAACAGAAGATCCGACTGATAATCCTAATCCCGATGACCCGCAGACCCCCTCAACTAATCAAGCGACTAAATTAACCGACGAAGGTGTGTTATCACCTGCTTTGTATTTTTCTGGTGATGGCATCGCGTATTTTAATACATCAGGCGAACTATTCCGTACTTCAATGTCTATTTCGGATAAGACAGTACTGTTAAGTAATAAAACCAAGCTTTCGGTGCCACAAAAGCCAGGTATTAGTACGATTTTATGGCCAAAAGTGGGAAGTAGTTATATTACCGAATCCGGAACAGGTACGATAAAGCAGTGGAGCTATTATAATCCATCAAGCGGGCAGTACGTAGATTTGCCGGGGCAGGTAAAAAGCTTATCCTGGATGCCAAATGGAGATAAGATTATGTTTGTATGGGTAGGTAACGATGGCATGGCTAGTTTGAATATCAGCAACCCAGACACTACAGGTTACCAAATGCTCACAGATTTGTATGAGCCAGATAACGTCATTAGCGTTTCCCCAGACGGGCAATTGGTACTCTTCTATCGCACGCAGACATCTGACATGACTAAGAATACTATCAATTCTGTATCTCCCGATGGGAAAGTATTTAATACTATTATTCGCGAAGGATATAATAAGGGTGTATTGTGGAGCCCAGACAGTAAGAAATTCCTTTTCCAAAAATTAGATCCAAGCAGCGGAAAATTTAATCTGTGGTTTGCCGATCTTTCCACAGGCGATGTGCGTAACTTAAATATTGCAACCAGTGAAACTAAGGCAGTCTGGACAAAAGATGGTCAAAGTATTGTAGTAGCAGTACCTACTTCCGGTACAGTGGGCGAAGGTATTACCAGTGATACGTTTTATAAGTTAGACATTTATACTAATGCGCGTACAGAGTTTGGACCAGGAATTGCAGTTGATGCGCGAGAATTGTTCTTGAGCTTAGATAATAACACTTTATTCTTCAAGAATGCCCAAGATAATGCCTTGTATTACTTGCCGCTATAGTTGATTAGTAAAAAAACCTCCAGTCAGGAGGTTTTTATTTTATCTTGATGTTTTCCGGATTTGGGTAATGTATAATGAATGCATGGCTACAAAATCTGTGTATATATGTGAAAATTGCCAATATGAAAGTCCTCGCTGGCAAGGAAAGTGCCCGTCGTGCGGGCAATGGAATACTTTCGAAGAACGAGTTGTGGTAAGCAATAAAACTGCGCGCAGTTCTAGCGGTAGATTGCCTTCGGGAAGTGCTCCTACGCGTTTATCAGAAGTTAAGCAACATAAAGTAGAGAGAATCGATACCAATATTAACGAGCTTAATTTAGTGCTCGGCGGCGGCTTGGTACCTGGCTCAGTTATATTACTTGGGGGAGATCCAGGTATTGGAAAATCTACGTTGGCCTTGCAGCTAGCGAATTTACTTGAAGCGAAACAGCACAATGTATTGTATGTCTCTGGAGAAGAATCTGCCCAGCAAATTGCTATGCGCAATAACCGCCTGAAACTGCATGAAGATATTGCTGTGCTCGCAGAAACCAATTTAGAAGTAGCGGTAGATGCGATCGAGAAAACCAAGCCTGGCGTGGTACTTATAGATTCTATTCAGACCATGAATAGCGACCAGGCGGGCGGCGTAATGGGGGGTGTGGCTCAATTATCATTTGTGACTAACACCCTGGTGCGCGTGGCCAAAAGCCTGCATACTGCTATTATTTTGATCGGACATGTTACTAAAGAGGGTATGTTGGCTGGTCCAAAAACCATTGAGCATATGGTGGACTGCGTGCTGTATCTAGAAGGAGAACGGCTCGGAAACTTGCGCGTACTGCGCAGCAATAAAAACCGTTTCGGTAGCATTGGCGAAGTGGGTGTGTTTGAAATGCAGGAATCAGGCTTGGTGGAGGTAGTGAATGCGTCGAGCATGTTCTTGGAACATCGCGATAAGGCAATGGCAGGGAGCTGCGTGAGTGCTATTATGGAAGGAAATAAAGTGTTGCTTATAGAAGTCCAGGCATTAACCAATACTACTAATGCCAGTTATCCGCGGCGCGTGGCTTCTGGTTTTGATGTAAACAGATTGCAACTTTTGCTGGCGATTATGCAAAAAACATTGGGAATCAATTTATCTAACCAGGACGTATACGTCAATATTGCCGGTGGTTTTAAAGTTACCGAGCGCGCGGCAGATTTACCAGTGGTTATGGCAGTGTTATCTTCGTATTATGGCAAAGCCTGGCCAAAAGGCACTATTGCTTTTGGCGAAGTGGGACTACTGGGTGAAGTGCGTACTGTGGTGCAATCGGAAAAGCGTGTTAAAGAGGCAAAGAAATTAGGATTCAGTAATATTGCCAAAATAAAGTCTATTAGGGAAATCAATCTAGAATAAACTTAGTAGTATTTGTATTTAAAAACACCGCTTGCTGCGGTGTTTAAAATTATAGATTTTCTGGTGGAGGAGGCGGATTGGATCCGATCAGTTGAGCGCGAAATGTTTTCATACTGAAGTAGACAGCAAAAATAAAAATCGTGGAAATGATAATATCTGTGAGAATTAATTTATCTGCAGTGCCACCAATCTGATAGCTGCTTACAGCTGTATAAAAGAAAATAATAAAGCCCAATAAAGAGATGATTAGATTGATTGCCGAACTGACAAATTGCTTGGGATTAGATAACCCTGCTGCCACACCCAGCACTGCAATCGCGATGACGGAACCTAAGGTAGGAAAATTAACGTCGTTTTTAAATACCGGCAGCGTGATTATCATAATTATCGCTGCTGCTAAAAACAGGTAGCGAACAACGTCGCCATAGTAATGTTGGAATGAATAAATCATACTAGTATGCCTTTCACTGTTAGTGTATTAGATATAGGATGCTATTGCAAACGCATGAGAGCTGAAAACCATGATATTATTATATATATGCAGCTAGAAAATATTAAGAAAAATAACGAGTTTGTATGGGCCTCGGTTTTTGTCGAGCATCTCAATCAGGTGTTACATGCAGATTACCGCTTGGAGCCAGAGTATGGCGAGAATTCTCCGGTGGATATGCACGTGATTTCCCGAAGCGGTGGTTTGCCGCACCTAGATTTACAGCTGACTCATGCCATAGAAGTTCCGTTTGTCGCCCTCACCGATCATATGGCAGTTGACTTTAGTAATCACCCTACTGTGCAAGCGATTGAGCGAAAACAACATCGATTACAGGAACAAGGCGCTAATCTTTCTAAGTTGGTATTAATAATTCAAGGCTATATGAGCCAAGATGTTGCAGATAAGGCATTTACTTCGCAGTTTTTTGAAAGGTTTAAACAGAGTCCTTTTATGGGAATATATTATGTTGCACCTCCAATGATGTCTGCTGAAACCAATGAATCTATGCAGGATAGTGTGGTTGTGACCATTAAGGATGCGTTTAAATCATGAGAACTTTTTTCGATTTTAACGCACAGGAATTGCGGCTTTTTCAACGCTTGAACACTCCTAAAAAAATTCAGGATTATCTTAATGCAATTCCTCCTAATTTTGAGATGACTGGGGAAACCAGTTTGTCGCCCCGGGAAGTAATGAAACAGAATCGGGCTCATTGCATGGAAGGAGCGGTATTGGCAGCAGTCATTTTGTGGTACCACGGTCATAAACCTCTTTTGCTAGATTTAGTGACTAGCACTATAGATGACGATCATGTAGTCGCTTTGTTTCGCATAGGAAACGCATGGGGAGCGATTAGTAAAACAAATCATGCGGTATTGCGCTACCGCGAGCCAGTGTATCGTGATGTAAGAGAATTGGCTATGTC
>CAYVGX010000059.1:0-4874 GCA_964451015.1 uncultured Candidatus Saccharibacteria bacterium
GAACGGTTCAATTATTTTTTCGAATTCCGTGCGGGTAAAATCAACTGTTGTAACGATATCCCGTGATGGGATTTCTATCAACATCGAGGTTTCATCTTCCTGGGATAGATTTATTTTGGCGGTTTCTGCTTCATATTTTAAATATGACAATATCGATTGGACTTCATCATCTTTATTGGATCTTTCTAAATCTGAAAGGTCATATTCTTTTTTAAGTTGCGGGATGATTATTTTTTCTACTATAAGCCAGTCAAAATTCTTGCCACCCAAGAAATTATCCCCATTATGACCTAATACACTTAATACGCCACTCTTAGAAGAGATCAATGCAACGTCAAATGTTCCACCGCCTAAATCGTAGACTAACCAAGTTTCTTCTTTAGTATTATTAAATCCGTAAGCCATAGCAGCTGCTATGGGCTCTTGGAGCAGCACTATATGTTTAAAACCAGCCAAATCTCCAGCTCTCTTAGTAGCCTCAGCCTGGAGGGTAGAAAAGTAGGCAGGAATAGTAATAACTGCTGCGGTCGTATCAAATTCTGGATATTTTCTTAATACGTCAGATTTTAAATTAGCAAGTATTTCGGCGGATATCTCCTCAGCAGTCATGTCCTTATTAAGCCTTTCAAAATGGACTGTTTCCGGAGTCCCCATAAGCCGCTTAACCTCGGCCTTGTAATTTTTAATGCTGTCACTAGAAGCGTCTTTAAAAAGTTTTTCGTATGCGCGTCTACCGACCTCTATATTATTAGCCTTGTTTACTCCGAAAACGGAGGGAGTATATTCGTCTTGGAAGATATTTTTTACTACCTCTGGGATACCATTTCTATTTACGGCAATTTCAGAGTTGGTAGTCCCTAAGTCGATGCCGATTTGAATATTGTGTGCGCTCATAAATAAAAATTAATTTTTAACCACTATAACTTTTGCCCGTTTTACCAACTCGCCACGCACCATAAGGGATGGCTCAAAAGTTTCTTTAATATATGGCTCGGTTACTGATGGATCATTTTCATAATTTAGAACCTCGACGTTTAGTCCATCGTTAAATTTTTGACCAGTATAATCAATAATCTCAATATCGTGCTTAGATAGATATCTCTTAAATTTGCTCACTGAATGGGTCGCAGCTTTTGAATAATTTTCCGGTAGTTGCTCAGCTTTAGCGAGCCTAATCTCAAGTCTCCAGACCTCAACCGCTAATTCTAGTATTTCCTCTAAGGCGATGGATATATCCAAAAATTTTGGCTGAACTACTGATTTTAATTCATTTTTGAGATCTGTGGAAGATCGACGCACGGCTCTCAAAATTGAGTGCTTCAATATCAAGAGTACTATCAGCAAAATTACAAATAGTAAAAGAGCTATTAAAAATCCCGTTATGTAAATATAATTCGATGATAGGAATGTGCCTAATCCAGGCATAAACTGTAAGTCTAATTTATGCATAATTTTCTAGTTTTTTGTATCGTGCGATTGAGCTTTCATAGTCGTCACTCATGTCTGCCCGTCCTTTTTTTGTAAATAAGTTTGCGATTATAGTTAATAATCCTAATGTGCTTCCCAAGTTAAACGCACCATTATTGACGACGAAATTATAAATACTAGGTGCGAATTTGTGCATAATGATCCCTAAGATACCCAAGCCTACCAACCAAATCACAGGAGTAGTTAGCATACTAATAATTGCCATAAATCTTACTTGCTTTTTCGCAAATCTATAAATTGATTTCGGTAATCCATAAATTATGGGCAACACAATTTGGGCATAAATAAATAACCCTACTATAAACCCGATTATTAAAAATATAATGTTTAGAATTATCTGCATATATATCTCATGCGACTTTCGTAGCCGCTAATTTTAATTCAACTTTTAATTCAAAGAAGATAAAATTTTTCTAAATATTTTTGCCTTACCTATGGCATAAATTATTGCTTTAATTGTATCGTTAAACACTAATTCCGGCAACTTTAACCTATATTTTACTGCCCGCTCATTTAGTTATCCTTATTTCAGATCTTGCGGGGTACCTGGAAGGTTTTTCTTCCGTACCGCTAGCTTGTCGCTGTTGGTTTAGGAAGTGCTAGACACCATCTGCCACTGTTTTGCTTTATTGTCAGCGGCCTTACCGCAAGACCCGTTATCGGCTTCAGGACAATGATGCCGGATTGGTGGAGGAAGTCCAGTTCCGAAGTTGATAACTTTTTGGCTATAAAACCCTTTAAATAGAGAGGGAATAAGCCTATACTTAGCCTATAATTGACCTTTTGCTCAACCTTGACAAAATCGGCAAAAAGGTGTATAATTATAAGTCAATTTAAATAATGAGTTTAGCGTTTTGCTTGGCAATTATGGCGAGTAAAACGCTCATCTCATTCCGAGGTGGCACCCCGCAATCCTGCGAATTAGTTCAAGAAAAAATTGGGAGGAAAAAGAAGATGTCGACAACGAACACTTCAGAACAAACGTCAGTAAAGGCTACGGATGCACAGGTCGGTCACGTCAAAGACTTAATTACCGGCAAACTCCGCAGTCTCGATAACGGACAGATTCAGCCGATCATCGAGGATGGCGGCGAATTCCAACGTCGCTTCAATGCGATGCTCGACGGACTCGTCGGCGAACTGACCAACACCTATACGGTTACGGTCAACTACGACCAGACGCTGGACGAAGCGGTCAAGGCGGTCAACCCGGACTACAAATATGTGTCCGTGAGCAACGACCAGCTTCCGCGCAACGGCTCCGGCACTCAGGAAGTCAAACTCATCCTGTTCAGCATCGGCGAGTATGTTTCGCAGAAACAGCTCGACGCTGAACTCGAAAAGCGTGGCTTGGAGTTCGACCCGATGGCGACTTTGGCACTCGGCGCACAGTTCCCTGAACTTCAGCGCAGCAAGCCCTACGCCAGCACGTGGAAGGACTCGGACGACCGGTATTATTCGGTCTATCTGGACGAGGACGACGTTGAGCGTGACCTGAGCGTGAGTCGGGATGACAACGACTGGGATGACTACTGGTGGTTCGCTGCCCGCCGCAAGGAACTTGCGGGCTAGGTTACTCGGTTCTTGTCTTCTTCTGTTTTTTGGACACTTCGTCCGAAAAATTTTTTTGAATCCTGTGATTGCTTCGGCTTTTGCAGGATTCTTCTTTTTGAGCTACTATAGTCGAAGTTATATCAGATCAATGACTACGGTTAATGGTCATATAACTCGCACTACTGTTGAATGAGAGTACTATGTGATACGTTTCATAGTAGAGAGTTCTGGTAGCACGTTTCATGAAGAAACTTGGTACGACAAGCTGGTCGGGTCAAACCCCGCAAATAAAATACAGTCCTGAGAGTATTCTACGGACAGTGGTACGGATGGCTTGCCGTACGATTCGGTCTATCTGAACGAGAACGACGATGAGCGTAACCTGAACGTGAATCAGGATGACAACGACTGGAATGACAACTGGTGGTTCGCTGCCCGCCGCAACTTTCTTCATTAGGTTCCTCCATATATTTGGGGGAACCTATTTTATGAGCTGTTTTTTCCAGCCACCGATCATTTTTCCTGCTTCGCTTAATGGCAAACTTATTGTTCCTAATTTTTTGCTATCTACAGCCTTGAGTTCCCAGGCAATTTGAACAAAGAATTTTAAGCTATCCAATTTAATACTCGCTCTTTGAACTAGAGGTAGTTTTTCATCTTTACCTGTATAAGTGGCTACCAGTATTAGTTCGATTAGTTCAATAAACATATTACTGATTTTCTCTCCCAGAGAGTACCGGCTCACTTTAGGAATGTCGGACAAAGCGTTATTCCATAGTTTGAATGCCAAGGTTAACTTTTGCAGTACCGGCAAATCAGTTGTTTCAGGGAGTCCTTTGATTTTTGTATTATTTTTATCCGTATGAAGAAGCAATTGAGTCATAGTTATTCAGATGTTATTTCCTTGGACAATCTATTTACCGCATGGCACGAATTTGCGCTCGGTAAGTCTAAAAGAAAAGATGTCCAGCAATTTTCACGCAATTTAGTTGATAATATTGTTAGTTTGCATACCGACCTTGCAAACCATACCTATATCCATGGTGGATATGTTAATTTTTCTATTACTGATCCGAAGCCTAGAAATATACATAAGGCCACGGTGAGAGATAGAATTTTACACCATGCGATATATCGTCTATTGTATCCGTTTTTTGACAAAACATTTATCGCTGATTCTTATTCATGTCGAAACAATAAAGGTGGTCATCGGGCAATAAATAAGTTCCGTTCTTTCAGTGAACAAGTTAGTAAGAATCACACTAAACCTGCTTGGGTGCTGAAATGTGATATAAGAAAGTTTTTCGCAAGCATAGACCACACGATTCTGTTAACAATTCTTAGTTTTTACATTCCAGATCGTAATATTGTATGGCTACTTGAAAGAGTTATTTCCAGTTTTGAGAGTGGAAAGACGAAAGTAGGTTTACCGCTAGGAAATCTGACCTCTCAGTTATTCTGTAACGTCTACATGAATGAGTTTGATCAATTCGTGAAGCATATTTTAAAGTGCAAATATTACATTCGCTATGCAGACGATTTTGTGTTCCTTGCTAGCAATAAGGAAGTACTTGAGGATTGTGCTGTAAAAGTTTCTAATTTTCTAAATAACTCTCTAAAGCTTTCTTTACACCCCAATAAAATTTTTATCCAACCCTTGGCTTCCGGTTTAGATTTTTTGGGCTGGATACAATTTCCAAATTACAGGACTTTACGTACTACGACAAAACTTCGTATGCTTCGCAGAATTTACGAAAGTCCAACCCCTGCGACTTTGGCTTCTTACATTGGTCTAATAAGTCATGGCAACTCCTTTCATTTACGAGAAAAGT
>CAYVGX010000060.1:0-4745 GCA_964451015.1 uncultured Candidatus Saccharibacteria bacterium
TGGCATTTCTGGCAGCCGACCTGGCGCACGCAAAGATTCCTTCGAAGCTTATGTGAAGCGACTCGGCGACTTAGAAGGAATTGCTAACTCTTTCGAAGGGGTAGAAAAAACGTACGCGATTCAGGGTGGTCGCGAACTTCGCGTATTTGTCACTCCAACGCAATTAGACGACTATGGCTGCCAAAAACTGGCACGCAATATTGCTAATCGCCTCGAAACCGAACGGAAGTTCCCCGGTGAAATTCGCGTACAAGTTATCCGCGACTTCCGTGTCATAGAATATGCAAGATAATGTCTCCTCTAGCAAATAAAATCTCATTGACCTTATTAACCGTGGTTGTGGGTATTGGATTGATCCCGACAGTAGCAGAGTTCATAGTAGCATTCATTAATAGATACTCGGTATACCCTTTAGGTATAGACACTAATATGCTGGCAAATTCTATTTTGCTCGAAGGTATTTTCATTTTTGCACTCACTTTTATATTATTGCGTTTGCTCTGGAAAGTAGATTGGCTATGGGTGATAATACGAGGCTTCGCAATTTCATTAATAGTGTGGTTAACATTTATTTTTGTAGGTTTTCCTAGTCTGATTCCTCAAGAATGGTGCCGGTACGAGCTAAAGATCGTGAGCTGTCAAGATTATATTAATAACCCTCAATGGGGTATGTATGGACCGTTCTAATTCATGATAAAACTTTTATTCATCGGCGATATAATGGGACGACCTGGGCGGCAAGTGCTGGCCCAGGTTTTGCCTTTGTGGAAACAAGAACATAATCCGGACGTTATTATAGGTAACGTGGAGAATTTAACACACGGTAAAGGAATTATTACGCACCATATTGAAGAATTAAACGCGCTTGGTTTTGATGTATATACGTCTGGTAATCATGTGTTCGATAGTGGTCCTCGTGCGGAGGAATGCTTTGAACAATTCCCACAAATTACTCGGCCGGCTAATTACACTACATTAAACGAAGGAAATTCAGTAGTCCCTGGTAAAGGGTTTTATCGTTTTGCTAAAAATGACCAGCAGTTTTTAGTGATCAATTTAGGTGGTCAGGTATTTTTCGAAAAGCAATTCCGAGGTGAGATAGCGAATCCATTTTTCACATTCGATGAGATTTATAAAAACGAGGTGCAAAAAGGTGATATAATTATTGTAGATTTGCATGCAGAAGCGACCAGTGAAAAAAATGCTCTCGCATGGTACGTAGACGGACGAGCTTCTATAGTATACGGAACACATACACATATCCCCACAGCGGACACTAAAGTTTTACCACAGGGTACGCTTTTGCAAACTGACCTCGGTATGACAGGAGCTAAGGATTCGATCCTCGGCGTCATTGTACAAAATTCAATCGATGTATTTATAGGAAAAGGAAAGTTCAAGCTAGAGCTTCCCGAAGCCGGGCCTTTAATCGCTAATGCTTTATTAGTGGAAATAGAAGGCACAAAGATTGTGAATTTTCAGAGACTTCAAGCCGAAGCAACATTCTAATATATAGAGAAAAACAAAATGAAATTTTTAAAACCACAAAACATAGTAGCAAGCATTGGTATCAAGTCTGGCCAGAGGGTAGCTGATCTTGGCTGTGGCAGTGGTTTTTATGTTTTAGCCGCAGCAAAAATGGTAGGAAATACAGGACGCGTTCTGGCAATCGATGTGCAAGATGCAAAATTGACGGCAACTAAATCTATTTCTTTGCAGCACAATTTCCATAATGTAGAAGTGTATCGCGCTGATTTAGAAAAGCCATTGGACCAAAGTTTATACGGGCAGGAAGATGTGGTTATCGTGGCTAGTATTTTGCACGAAGTGAAGAATCGTGAAGCGATCATCAAGAATGCATATGCACTCTTGAAAACCGGTGGCTTGTTAGTGGCTGTGGATTGGAAAGCGGAACATAGCCCATTTGGTCCGGCGATGGAAAAAAGAATTTCCGAGCACGATTTGCGCGCTATTCTCGAGCAGTCCGGTTTGCGTCACATGAAGGACTTAAATGGAGACCTATATCATTACGCCATGGTTTTTCAAAAATAGCTGTTATATATAAATCGCCGTTAAGGCGGTTTTTTAGTTACTTGCTTCTCGAATAAATGTTCGATAAAATACTGCTATGACAATCAACTGGAACAAGTTTTTCTCTACTGAATATTGGTTTGCGATTGATCGCGCTATTATTCATCCAACCGATAAAATCATTTTCGGGTTTGGAGCTGCTATTTTTATCCTTGGCGTTATCGCTTTGGTGGGTAAAATGATTACCAAAAATAAGTTGCTGAAACCGTCTATTGGCAGAATCGGCACTGTCTTTATATGGGTAGGGTTACTGGAACTGCTATGGTATTTCTTGCGGACACAGTACGTGTACGCGTTAGGTACCCGCTTTGCAGCATTGCTGATCGGCGTTGTCGGTCTGTTATTCTTGTACAGCCCTATAAAATATTTTTTCACCCAGTACAAGAACGATCGCGAACAGTTCGAAAAACAGCAAGTGAAAGATAAGTACCTTAATTTAAAAAAATAAAATCTATCCGCGTAACGCGGATTTATTTTTTCTTAAACATGTCTTGAGTATTGAACGGTTATACTAGGCGCATGATGAATACACAATTATTGGGGGCATGGGGAGAAAGTTATGCCGCGCAATTGTATATGCGGCAACAGTATCGAGTGCTGGTAAAAAATAGTTTCAATAGAGTAGGAAAACGTTTAGGCGAAATAGATATTATCGTACAGCGCAAAAATGTACTCGTTTTTGTGGAAGTAAAAACCCGTATTTCCAGTGCGTATGGATTGCCGGAAGAATCAATAACTAGTGCCAAGCAGAATAAGATTATCAGATCGGTCCAGTGGTTTCTTTCTCAGTTTCCAGAGTATCAAAACCTGCAACCTCGCATCGATGTATGCGCGATCCTTTTAAACGAATTAGCCAGAACAGATAATGGCTCCCATCTTGACAAATACGTAAAATACAGTAAAATAATTACAAATGCCGTTGAACTTTAGATATTGGTGAGCCCAGTTAGCTCGCTTTTATTTTATTCAAAAGCAGACAACTTAATAACAATTAAATAGACAAATTTTTACTAAAGCCGAGATGTTTTGCCACACTTTCGAAAGCATAGGAAGAAAGTTTGAAGCAAAATAAACGAAGTAAGGTAGAAATTTGAGAGGAGAAATTGGCGAAGAGAGAGAAATTAGTTGAAAACTAATTTTGAATGCTCGGAGACAATTTGGACGAATGAACGAACAATTAGAACAAGCATTGCAACAAATTGAAGAAGAAAAGGGTATTTCTCGCGACGAGATTATTGCTATGATTGAAGCATCTTTAGCCGCCGCTTTTCGAAAGGACTTCGGTGATAAAGATCAAAATGTTATCGTTGAGTTTAACCCGGAAGATTTATCCGCAAAAATTTTCGACGAAAAAACAGTAGTACCTATCGCACAAGAAGAAATTGAAGACCAGCAAAAAGAGATTAGCGTAGAAAATGCCCAAGATTGGGAAAAGGGCGCAAAAGCCGGCGATGTAATTCGCAAAGAGATTACACCACAAGATGGTATGGAATTTGGTCGTATTGCAGCTCAAACTGCCAAGCAGGTGATCATTCAAAAACTCCGCGAAGCAGAACGCAATATGCAGTTCTCCGATTTCAAAGCAAAAGAGCGCACTCTTACTAATGGTATAGTGCAGCGCATCGAAGGCGATACGGTACTCATCGATTTAGGCAAGGCGGTGGGTATCTTGTTCCCTTCCGAACAGATTCGTACTGAAAAATATGAAGTCGGACAGCGCTTAAAAGTTTTACTTTTGCACGTTGAACCAACTAGCAAAGGACCAAAGATTACTTTGTCACGCTCTCATCCAGATATGGTTCGTAAATTGTTTGAGCTTGAAGTTCCGGAAATTTTTAACGGTACTGTTGAAATTAAATCTGTTGCTCGAGAAGCAGGCAGTCGTTCGAAGATTGCTGTGATGTCTACCCAAGAAGGTATTGATCCTATCGGTGCATGTGTAGGGCAAAAGGGAACGCGCGTGCAAACCGTTATGGCAGAACTTGGTGGTGAAAAAATTGATATCATCGAATGGAGCGAGGATCCTGTAAAATACATTGCGAACAGTTTATCTCCGGCGAAAATTCTCAATGTACAGCTCGACATGGAAGAACAGTCTGCACAGGTGGGAGTGCTCGAAGATCAATTGTCATTAGCGATCGGCAAGAGCGGACAAAATGTTCGTTTGGCAGCCCGCTTAACTGGCTGGAAAATCGACATCGCATCTGAAGGCGGCGCAGCTACACCGGCAGAGGAGGTGCAAAGCGAAGAGGTGAGTACATCTGGCGATGTTGTCGAAGAAATAGTTTCGGAAGAATCGGTGGGCTCGGAAAAGTCTAGTAATGAGAACGACCATGAATAATGTTGAGAAAAAATGGTTTCTATATGTTTTGATAATTGTAGTTGTTATCGGAAGTGTGTTGTATCTTTTTATGCACGACCGCTTGGGGGATAATCAGGTATCTAGTATATCTTCTCAGCAGAATACTAAGACACTCTGTGTAGATTTTGACAAAGCCATAAACGCAGTCGATAGTTTGAAAAAAGATACTAATCAAAAGATAGAATATATAAGCAGTGCATCAGGAACGTTTCCTTACAAGCGATCAATGCAAGAACCATATATTACCTACGATGCTGCACAAGGAAAATCTGTTCTATTTTATAATGATAGT
>CAYVGX010000061.1:0-4688 GCA_964451015.1 uncultured Candidatus Saccharibacteria bacterium
AAGGTTAGGAAGATTATTAGGAATAAAATATTTTCTGAAGTCAATCGCTGGTTTACACTTAAAAATGTCGACCCTAACGATACAATAAAACTATTAGACGAAGATTATATATCAACCGTATCAGGTATTTTGGTTTTACCATTCACACAGTAGATTACTCATACTAATCTGCTGTTTTTTGCGCCCAATTATTTGTTACACACTGCGCCTTGTAAACATATATAGGCCCGCTCTTCGAGTCGTAAATCAATATAACTCAATTGACTGTATCGTTCGGGTGCAGTTTGCGAGAGCAGTAGCTTTAGATTATCCACACTCTTCTGTACGTTTTTGGTAGCATCGAAAATAACGCGGTACTTGTTTTGAGAATTATTTTTATATACCACTGCATGCACCTCGGCGCTATTAATAGGCAATACTATAGATTCCGGTTTTACTTCTTCAGTTATCTGAGATGATGTTTCTGTCTCAGCAGTCGCTTCAGTAAATATATTTTCTACCACAGCTTCTTGTGGCTGCTTAAGGCGTTCTTCAGCCTGTTTAAACTCATAATAGGCAACCGAAAAATTAGGCAATAAATTCAATTTTTGGTTCAATGTATCGATATACTTCACTAAATCACGATTTAAAAACTGAGTTTTATTTCCGGCTGATACAGTGCCAGGTATATGAATTTTTATCATATGAGGATTAACCACTCCTTCCCATGCTTCTAGTGATACACCTGCTTCGCCTTTATACAAGCCATCATTAAAAATATCATACACATGATCATCGCTCTTCACCAAAAATTTTTCATATTTGCTTTCCGCTTCAATAACCAGCTCTTGTTTTGAATAACTTTTATGTATTGATGCAATAGTGCTAATATCCGGTAGTGTTGCTGCTGCATCATACACAATCTTATTACGCAAAAAGACTAAATTTTTTTCAGGGTAAAAAAAATGGGTATTGGCCACTTCATTTCTGATTGCAAGTTCCAAATCCCTGGCCTGAGTATCAGACAAGCCCGAGATGGTAATTGTTTTTACAGTCAGAAAATTAGGCAAATAAATCAAATACAATAGTACTGCAACTAAAATTCCTAGTCCAATCTGCGACCACGTAGAACCAATACCTATGCGAGTCAAGATCTTTTCAAAACCAGTTTCTGGTATTGCGCTGGCGCTACGCTTGTAATTGCGAGCAGTAACCAATTTTCCTGTAAACTGCTTATGCTGAAAGCGGACTTTAGGATCTAATTTTTTTTGTTTCTTTTTAAAAATCATGAGTCAAGGCAGATTTAATTATCAGATCCAATAAATCAGGAAAACCAATGCCGGTATATTTTGCCGCTTCCGGCAAAAGCGATGTTGCTGTCATGCCCGGGATCGTATTGGTTTCCAAATAATAGATATAGTTCTGTGCAGTAATAATAAAATCGGAGCGAGACATGGTTTTGCAGCCTAAAGCGGCATGCATAGACAATGCTGCCTGCTGAATTTTCTCACTTATCTTTTTTGAGAATCGGGCAGGGATAATATGAGTAGAACCGCCTTCACTATACTTAGCTTTATAATCATAAAATTTTGATCTGGGCACTATCTCGATAACAGGCAAAGCTTTCGTCCCCTCTTCCACTTCAAGCACAGAAGCTGTGCATTCTACTCCTCGAATATATTCCTGGACAATATAATGTTCAGTAATAGATTTCGCGTACATCATTTTTTTCAATTGAGGCTTGGACAGCATTTGCACCCCCACCGAAGAACCCCCTGTGTTAGGTTTTACAATAACAACATCAGATAATTTATCAAGGTTTACAGAACTGTCTAAATTGGAGTACGGCACTTTAATGCCAATGCTATGTGCAACCAATCCGGAGCGATATTTATCCATAGCCAAACTGCTAGCCAGGACACCACTGCCCGTATACGGAATGCGTACAGATTCGAGCAATCCCTGCACAATACCGTCTTCCCCGTAATTACCATGCATGGCAATAAATGCAACGTCTATTTTTTGTTTTAGCTCAGCCAAGGTATACCCTTTCGGCCATTGCCCATTGCGCGAAATTAAGATCGGAATGACAGTATATTTATCTTTCGATAGGTATTTTTTTACCTGTGCAGCTGTTTTCAAAGACACATCGTATTCTGAAGACGGTCCGCCGTAAAGTAATCCAATTTTAATTTTTGATTTTTGTTTCATAATTCTGAGGGGGTGATTAGTTTTCTAACCACTTACCATACTGACGCGGTAAGTACTGTGGCGCGCTTTGCGGTTCGAGCAATATTTCTTTAGAAATTTTTTCCATACGTACGCCTTGAGATCCTTTTATTAAAATAGCAGTAGCAGGAGCCAATGTTTCTCGGACAAAATCTTTTGCTTCACTACTCGTAGGAAACCAGTGCGCCTGCTGCTCATCAAAACCATGGGCAACCGCGCTGTCTAAAATAATCTTTGCCTGCGGTCCTACCGTAATTAAGCGCGACACTCCACTAGCTACCACTAAAGACCCAATCTCTTCATGAGAAGACTGAGAAATATCTCCGAGTTCCAGCATATCCCCGAGTACTGCAACTTTTTGCTGCTGTGGCATACGCGACAATATCGCCAAAGCTTCTTTCATAGAAGTAGGTGACGCATTATAACTGTCTTCGATGATAATGCTTTGCTTAATACCTTTTAAAATATTCAGTCGTCCAGGTGAAGGTTTATAGCGTTCCAGGCCTTCCAAAATATGATCGACAGAAATATTAAGATTAAGACCTACTGCAATTGCTGCGGCACAACTTGCCACATGAGGCTTTCCTATGCCATTTACCCGAGCCTCAAATTCACTAAAGTGAGTATGGACTTTGATATTCGTTGCCGCCGGCGAAGCCAGTCTTTCTTCCAAAACCGAAATCTGCACATCATTCCCTTCATCAAACCCATAGCTTATCACTTTGCCCGGGGCCTTATTCGCCTGCTGCTTAACCAGATCATTGTCGCCATTAATGATTGCTGCACCATTGTCGCGCAAACCAGACAATAGCTTGCTTTTCTCCAAAGCCACTGCTTCCCGGCTATGAAAAAATTCATAATGCGATAAGCCAATATAGGTAAGCACAGCAATATCAGGTTTTGCAATTGAAAGCAGATAATCCATATCACCTGGCTTATCGACACCCATTTCCAAAATCAAAACTTGAGGATATGATCCAATGTATAAGATTATATAACCTTTTAAAAATACCCATAGCCATTTCACTATATTTCTACCTGGGCTATCTGCACCTAAAATCGCGAAAGGCATACCAAGTTCGTTATTGAAATTTTTATTCCCCTTGCGAGCCGAAAACGCTGTAGAAACTACAGCGTAAATCGCATCCCGGGTAGAAGTTTTTCCCACACTGCCTGTGATGCCAATGATTTTCGGATTATGCTTGGCAATAATTTTTCTAGCCAGATCGGCTAACCATTTTTGCACCAGTTGTTTAAGCATAAAAGTGAAATTTATTTCTTAGGTTTTATAACATCTGTTCCCACGAACGCCTGCAGTACTTCAGGTACTTTCACACTACCGTCGGCTTGCTGGTAATTTTCTAATATAGGAATCAAAATGCGGGGACTTGCCACAGCAGTATTGTTCAAAGTAAAGGCATATTTAATAGTGCCGTCGGTGTCGCGGTAACGAATATTGAGGCGGCGAGCCTGCCAATCGGTTAAGTTAGAATCACTGTGAGTTTCCCCATAACTGTTTCTGCCTGGCATCCAGGTTTCAATGTCATACATTTTGTATTTGCCTGCACCCATGTCGCCGGTACAAATATTCAATACGCGATGTGGTAATTTAAGATCTTGCAAAATTTCCTGAGAAATTTCGCGGAGCGTCTCGAGCCACTTATCACCTTCATTAATATCAGCTTTACAAATAATTACCTGCTCTACTTTTTGAAACTCTTTTACGCGGTATAAGCCTTTTGCGTCTTTTCCATAACTTCCCACTTCGCTGCGATAGCAAGGAGAGATTCCTGCAACCTGAATTGGCAACTGATGCGCTTCTAAAATTTGATCGGCATAATAAGCAATCAGAGACGGTTCGGAAGTGCCGGCTAAGAAAGTTTGTTCTTTAGTTTCATCTTCTAATTTTGCTGCATTTCCCACCTGAAACACTTCTGCGCGACCCGCAGGAAAATGTCCACTGCCAACTAAAGCAAACTCGCGCACCAAAGTAGGTGTTTGCATGATTGTAAACCCTTTCGCGCGCAGTTTGTTTACTGCATGAGCAAATAGAGCGTTTTGAATTAGTACTAATTCGTTCTTCAAGTAATACCCCCGAAAACCAGACACTTCGGTACCACGCTCAAAATCAGCCAAATCCAGATCTTTTACAAGAGCCATATGATCTTTTGGTTCGAAATCAAATTTAGTGGGAACTTCTTTTACTTTATCTTCGTCTTTAGGGTCAACGACTCCGGTTTGCTCCGACCAGTAACTCCATGGTACGTTTTCGCTATCATCTTTGCCGATCGGACTTTCTGGAGATGGAATATTTGGTACAAACAGCATCAGACGTGTGTAATCTTCATCGATCTTGCGCAAGTCTTCCTTCAATTCCGTCTGACGGGTATCCAACTCTTTCATTTCGAGTAATTTTGCTTCTTTGTCTTCCGGGGAAAGACCAGCGATTTCTTTAGAGAAACTATTTTTAGTAGATTGCA
>CAYVGX010000062.1:0-1212 GCA_964451015.1 uncultured Candidatus Saccharibacteria bacterium
GAATTACAATCGCTAAAGAATACGAACCTGTTGATGCCACAGCTAGACATTTGAATCTAATAAAAATCATTCTGAACAGCCAAATCAAACTATTCATCTATCACGGACCAAACGATAGCAAGATTCCCTGCTGGATTATAAGCCGATTCGCATTTGAACCAGTCCGAATAAGATATTTTGCTGGCAGAGACACCCTTCTAAACATGATTTTTGTATCAAATGAGGTGCCAAACTGGCTATTAGAACACTGGTTCTGGCACGAAATTAATTGTAACGGTGCTAATTGTCTACATCTATACGAGATGGAGCGGGAAGAAATTCAAGAGCATTTCAGTAAAGAAAAATGTCACGAATATTTACAATGCAGAATTGACATGTTGGAAGACATATTAAAAGTTGAACCAAACCATCCACAAAAAGAAAATCTAGCAATAGCGTTGCAATATTTCGAGGGTTGTATATTACAAACTTAAACCTTAACTGCTGTGCAAAATTAAAACGGTGAAGATTTATTCTTCAACCGTTTTTTTAATGGGCCCTAGACCAGGACCGCAACACGTATCTCAACGAGGTAAATTTACTGATGGATTATTAAGTAGATTATTATATTTATACTTTCCATTGAGCAATATAAAACTTGTGCTCTTTTTCTTTGGAAGTAATATCCCAAATTTTTGCATTATCAAATTTGGAATGAACATCAGATAATTTACTAACTTTTTCCGCCTTGCTTCTTTACGTTTTCGTTCTGCTTCTAATCTTTCATGTTGAGCGATTATCTCCAAATGGCGTTGCATACTATTCTCCTTGATTTTATTAGCCGAAGCTGAGCCCATTATGCTCTATTTTATGCTAAAATGTCAATATATGAAAAAAGAAACCATTCTCTCTGGCGTACAAGCCACAGGCAAACTGCATATTGGTAACTACTTAGGGGCATTAAAGCAATTCGTGGATATCCAGAACGAAGGAAAGCTGGAATGCTATTTCTTTGTTGCCGATCTCCACGCCCTCACTGTGCCCCGCGATCCTAAACAGCTTCGTCAGGACACTTTAGAAGTTGTTGCCGAATACATTGCAGCCGGACTGGATCCGCAAAAATCTACTTTATTCATTCAGAATCATGTTTTAGAACATGCCGAGCTCACCTGGATCTTTAACTGCATTACCCCTGTCGGAGAACTGGAACGCATGACCCAATATAAAGATAAG
>CAYVGX010000062.1:1312-4507 GCA_964451015.1 uncultured Candidatus Saccharibacteria bacterium
CTAAAAAATCCGGAAAAGAAAATGAGCAAGACCGGTGATGATCCTATTTATCTAGGCGATACACCCGAGGATATTCAAGCAAAACTCAAAAAAGCTGTAACCACAGAATCGGGTGCGCGAAATCTACTCGATATGTTCGCCTATTTCGGTACTAAAGAACAAACAGCTCGGTACGAAAGCAGTTACAAAACTGGAGATATTAAGTTTAGCGAATTAAAGAACGAGCTAGCAGAAACTATTGCCCAGCACTTTTCGGATTTCCGGAAGCGCAAAAAAGAGTTACTGTCGGACAAAGCAGAACTAGCCCGCATTTTAGCAGACGGCGCCCAGCGAGCGCGCAGCATAGCCAGCCAGACTCTATCCGAAGTAAAAGAAAAGATCGGCTTGTTGTAAATAACTCGATCCGAATAACAGCCAAACTAAAAACCCGCCGCAATTGTGCGGCGGGTTTATTTTTTTAATCTCACTTATCCTTGGATAATTTTGAGAAGCTCATCGCGCTTGGCTTCCATAACTGCCTGATCTTTAGCTTCTACAATCAAACGAATTAATGGTTCTGTATTCGAGGCGCGCACGCTAAACCAATACGTTGGATAGGATACCTTGATGCCGTCGATTTTGATTTGCTTGCCGTCCTGGTACTTTTCAGTAATTTCCGCAACTTTCTGATTGACCTCTTCACGGCTCGCCACTTTAGTATTAATTTCTCCTGAAGAAATATATCGTTTATACTGCGCTGCTAAGTACGAAAGCGGCTGATCCTGGCTCGAAAGCCAGTTTAAAAACTTGATAATCAATAAGATAGGAGCTTCGAAAGTACCCCACGGAGTTTTGAAAAAATAATGTCCGCTAATTTCCCCGCCAAACAAGGCGTCCTGCTTAAGCATCTCCCCTTTGATCAGAGAATGACCTACGGGTGTCTGTACTAAATGCACATGCTTGAATTCTTCTTCTACTAAATTTCCTAGGCGAATTTCATACGCTAAAGGCTGTCCTGGATTCTCTTCATGTTCGATATGAGCCAGAATGGTATATAAAATTGGTGAGGGTAAACGCTCCCCTTTTTCATCGATAATAAATACGCGATCGGCATCCCCATCGAAAGAAATACCTAAATCTGCTCCTTCGGCAACCACTTTTGCCTGTAGGTCGACAGTATTCTCCGGCTTCAAAGGATCAGCTTCATGTGCTGGAAAATCACCGTCTAGCTCGAAATTCATTTTCACAACTTCACATTTCGAGTGAGGAAACAACATATCACAGTCTACAATACCCATAGCATGCGCCGGATCAATCACTACCTTTAAAGGTTTAGGTGCAAATCCTTTAGCGTATGCAATATATTCTGCAACAGCTTTTTGAGTTGTGCCTTCTTGCGATGTAACAGTTGCTGGAGTTTCCACAATAGGACTAAAGGCGTCATTCAAAATAATATCGCGAATGGCTTCAATACCAGTTTTTCCACCCAAAGCCACTGCATGCTTGCGAACCACTTTGAAACCATTATATTCTTTACCATTATGAGAAGCTGTGATCTGTACCCCACCATCGTAACCATTATAAGCAACACCAAAATAATAGGTCGGAGTAGATACTAAGCCTAAATCCACAACATGAATACCAGTATCAGTTAAACCCTTTATAAGCTGTTCTCGTAAAACAGCAGTATGCTTACGCATATCGCCACCAACTCCCAGAGTAAGCGTCTTACCTGGATTTTCTTGAATAAACAAAGTAGCAATTCCCCTACCAATAGCATAGGCAGACTCTTCATTTAAATGATCTGGGTACGTCCCGCGGATATCGTAAGCTTTAAAAATAGACGATTCAACGTGCATAAAATGTATAAGATAATGTAAAAAATAGAGGAAAATACTCTATTGTACCAACAGTATAGCAAAAATAAACAGGCATCACTACTACATAAATGAGATGCCTGTATTCACGGGGGAAGGAAACTCAACAATAGTCTCTACGAGCAAAATTTCGACGTTTGGGAACCTGTGATGCCGAATATTTACTGCTCAAGAAAAAATGGGTTTTACGAAATTTTTTCATCTATTGCCTCCAAAAAAATAATCAATACTTTTGTATTTCAATGATAGCAAAGTTTTAGCCTTAGACAAAATCCATGGTTTCAAGTAAGATAGATGAAGTAAATCACTATATATTATGTCATTTCAAATCGGTATGGAGTGAACACTACCCGACATCCTATTTTGGAAGAAACAGCTAAACTCATACCATTTGCCTTTACGATAAAATTGCCACCACCGCAGTATAAACGAGCCATAGTAGCCCGCAACAAGCAAGGACGGATAATTCGCTCAGTGCCAGTGTAACCTATAGTTTTACCAACTCTTATGTTAAACGATTAAGTTTAGGGCCATCAGACGTATCTTTTACAGTCCAACCTATAGCCTCTATTTGCGTTCTTAATCTATCAGCCTTTTCCCAATTGCCTTTTTCTCTTTCAAGCTTTCTCTGCTCAGATAATTTTATGACTTCTTCTGGGGCTTCGTCTCTGACGAAACCCTTAATAATAAAGCCAAAGATACTATCCATTTCTTTTAAGAATGCTTTGAAATTCCTCAGTTCTCCTTGAGATACCTCGTTTTTATCAAGTAAAAAATTAGCTTTATTGATAAACTCAAATACAACAGAGATAGCAACAGGCGTATTAAAATCGTCGTCCATTGCTTTCTCCAATTTAGCTCTCGACTGTGTGATTATACTTTCAGCTTTCCCCAAAACAGCTTTACCCTTTGACTTATAGTCTTGAAGACGCTCAAGAAACTCATTGATTTTTTGCAGTTCTAACTCGGATTGTTTGATTATATTGTCAGTGAAATCAATGGCAGTGCGATAATGGGTCTTTGCAACTAAAAACCTAAAAACTCTCGCTGGGTTTTTTGCAAGAAAGTCTTTGATAGTTGTAAAATTGCCTGCGGATTTAGACATTTTTTCTTTAGATATTGTCAGAAATCCTGTATGCAGCCAATAACGGACGAAGGGAACTTTTCCTGATACTGCTTCCATTTGAGAAATTTCAGCTTCGTGATGAGGAAAAATTAAATCACGTGAGCCTCCGTGCAAATCGTATTGTGACCCGAAATACTTCTCTGTAATAGCCGTATCTTCAATATGCCAACCAGGCCTACCCCAACCCCAAGGACTTTTCCATTTAGGTTCTCC
>CAYVGX010000063.1:0-4488 GCA_964451015.1 uncultured Candidatus Saccharibacteria bacterium
ACTCAGTTGCTCCGAAAGCGTTGCGGTATCGAGCAAGATAAGCTCGTTACCTGAGACTAAAGCCTGACTGGCTATCGCTTGTCTAACTTCAGCGGTAATCGGAACGTCTACGATAATGACGTTTCCTTCGGTATGCAAGTGTTGGCCACAAACGAGGCCAGGAAACTTGCTCAAATGGTTCGGTTCCATCCTACTCCTCCTTTGTGGTTTATTCCTTCCCAAAACAAAAACTCCTTCTGAGAAGGAGCTGAGTGTGTGGAATGAAAATATCAAACACAACCAACCCCTACTCGGAAGGGTGGTTATGGTGGTTCTGGTTTAGTTTTAAGTTAGGATAGTTCATTTTTTGCCTTTGCTAATTCTATTGCCTTTTCTACCGCTTCTTCTGGTAGGTCTGCCGTTTCTACTAAAATTGTTTCTCGTTCGTCCAAAAATGTTCCTACGACTTTATCACTCCAACCGCCACTGTTTTTTAATCCAACAATGGGTTTGTTATTCCGATAAGCGATAGTTAATTCCTCCAAAGTTCCTGCGCCGCCGCCAATTACTATCAAAGCATCACACATCAGCACCAACATTAACTCATCAAATCCGTCAGCAGCCATACCAGTCAATACCTCAATATCTGTATAAGCATTTGAGGTAAAACGTTTTGACCCTTTAATTACGCCAATGGCCAAACCATTATTTTCTTTAGCTCCTTGAGCCGCAGCTTCCATTATTCCACTTTTACCACCAGTAACAACTATCGCTCCTTTTTTAGCCAATAACGAACCCACTTCTTTTGCCTTAAGAAGCATTTCATCAGTAGAACCGCCATTACCTTTAAGGTATTCTTCACGGCCAGCTGAACCGATTACGCCAATTTGTAGTTTCTTATTCATATAATTTAGTTAATAATAAAACTCCCTAAAAAAACAAAAACTCTCGTTAGAGAGCAGGGAGTTTGAATGCGCAAACAAAATTAACCCAACTCTCTAAGCAGAGGTTGAGTGATGATGGATATTGGTTGTGATGTTCCCAATCAATTTCATAATAAACATACTATACACGAAAAAGCCTTAAATGTCAATAATTGCTCCGTGCAGTAAGGTAAAATTACTGTTAAAACCCAGTGTTTTTTGCTATTATTTGTGTATAAAAAATATGTTCAATTTACTGGATATCAACTCAATCAGACCGTTTGTAAAACAAATTTTGAAATATAAAAAATCGGGTTCTGTTTTAGACTTGGGTTCAGGTGTTGGGAGGCATTCTTTATTTCTTGCGAAAAAGGGATTTAAGGTTACAGCGGTAGATAATAAGTCAGAGTTTATTGCTGCTCTAAAAGAGTTAGCACGGCTACAAAAACTACCAATTCAATTAGTCAAAGATGATGTAACCACATACCTGCCGAAGAAAAGATTTGACGTGCTCATCTCTACTATGGTTCTGCATTTCATACCCACCAAAACCCAAATGAAGATGATAGCTATTATGCAAAAGCATACATCTAAAAACGGACTAAATGTGCTGTCTTCTTATACGAACAAAAATAAGAAAGGAGTTCGACCTCACCCCCTAACACCAGGAAACCTCAAAAAACTTTACGAAAAAGCGGGTTGGAAAATTCTTTACTACAACGAAGGTCTTGGTCAGCCTGCCAAAGATACTTCCAATAAAAACAAAACGGTGCGTTTCTACAAAGAAGAACTTATCGCTCAAAATGTGTCCTAAAATACATCAAGCTTTGTGAACATTTAACCCAGACTAACAATTTAGGGCTGCGTTCGTGCACACAAACTGAAATAGGCCAAAAGCCTATTTTTTGTTATCCTATTTTCACGTAATACCCCCTCTATGTCCTTCACCTCTGAAATTGACCCCAAACTTGTCTTGCGGAACAAGCAGTATCTGTTAGATATTAAACTTCTAACCCGTTTTGCTAATGACAGAGGAATTGCAATTAGCCAGAAGTTATTAAATTTTTACCAAAGTTTTGATTACGCTAAACCGATTTGTCAGGATGACGGCAAGGATTACTATGACCAATACCAAATTTACGAAATCGCCTTACTGGATATAGCTGTCAAAAATACCATCAATTCCGTGATGCTGCACCAGTCGGGTCAAGAAAAGCAATTTAAGGAAATTATCTCTTACCCTTTTCAATCAAACGACTTTCTAAGAAATAAAGTCAAAAGATTTTGGAATTTTTTACCGCTGCTATTAGAACTCAGGTATTACTATCTTCCTGAAGTTCTTGGCTTTGCAACTCTAAAAATCTTCAACTTTGACGGGGAATATAAGCCACAAACTTACGAAGAATGGGAAAGCGACAGAGATAGTTATGACGCTGCCAGTTTGTTGTCAGAACTTTCGCTGAACCCTGAAGATATTGATGTTTTCAGGCTCGACCTATTATCCATTGCTCATCAGATTGACCCAGCAGATAGCTGGTATGTTTTTATTCGCAAATTAAGAAGGCTACATAATTACGACTTTAAGCGCATTAAAGGTAATTTGCGGCTTGCTCACGACCTTTATCAGATGGCTGAAATGCTCACGAAGTTTTTGGAAAAAGCTACGGGTAAAGATTGGGTGCAACCTGAGGATATGTTTGATTTAACTGGCGGCCGATGGAAGGATGGATATTGCTTAAATTGCGGTAACAAGTTCCGAGAGAAAGTTATGAAGGAAAAATTTTGCAATGACTGCAAAGGCAAAATGATAGCCACGACTGTGGGCTCTTGGAAGTGCAAAAAATGCGATAAGGTGTTATTGAAATACGTGGATGCCAATGAGATATTTAACGAAATGTTCCATACCGCTGGCAAAGGTCAAAAAAAAGGTTTATACATAAACATTGAGTATGGTTTGGTCAGTTTATCGGTAGAGTGCAGCAGTTGTAGCACAGTAAATAACAAGCAAATTTCGCACGGTTGGATTTGACATCCAATCTTGAATGAGGGTATAATTAGCTTACAAGTTAAAAGTGTCTCTGTTAGAGCACCGTGAGTCAGCGAATAAAGGCTGGACAGCATACTAACGATTGTTGGTTTGTTGCCCAGCCCTTTTTCATTTTTCGGCCACATTCGTTATGGATGTGGCCTTTTGCATTTTCAGGGTTAATCAGGCTGCTGCCTCGAATTAGGTTCAACTCATAGAGGGGGTTTCCTAAGCGAGGTGGCAACCTGATTACCTCTAACCAAACCCCTCTATGACACGGCGTTTCAATACCAGACTTATAAGAAAACGGCGCACCTATAACACTAAGGAAATAGCTGCCTTGTTTGGTATGCACACCCGCAGTGTTCAGCAATGGATTGCTAAAGGTGGATTAACGCCAATAGAAGGCAGTTCAAACCCATATTTAATCTACGGCGAAACTTTATACGATTTTCTCACCCAAAAGAAGCAAAAGAACAAATGTTCATTACTGCCAGAAGAATTTTATTGTCTGAAATGTAAATGCGGTAGAAAGAGCACTCCTTCAAAAATAAAGATTACAAAAACCGAAATCCGCATTGGTAACAAGGGCAAATTTAAGGAAATTAGAGAAAGCGAGTGCGAAGTATGCGAAACTAAACTTTTTCGGTTTTACACGTATCAAGGAAAGGTATCGGATGAGATTAACTGACGATTACTCCTCTCTCTTAATCATTCACTTTCATCCAAACAAACTATGACTAAAATCAATCTCAAAAATGAACAAATAAAACGCAAGTATTTTGACTGGCTTAAAGAAGCAGATGGCCTTGCTGAAAGCAGTATCGAAAAAGTTGAACGGTCAATTGCGTTATGGGATGAATTTACACATTCTGCAGACTACAAAACTTTCAATTCCGAAACAGTAAAGGGTTTCAAGAAGTGGCTATTTGAAAGAAAAAACGCTGCTACCAACCAGCCCATTACTTTGACTACCTGCCACCATTATCTCATCAGCCTCAATGAGTTTTTCAAGTGGCTGGCGGCACAGTCGGGTTATAAGTCCAAAATCTCCTTAAATGATGTTGCTTATTTACAGCTTGATAAGAAGCAAACCAAAGTCGCTCTCAATCGCACCAGAAAACGTTATCCAACGTTAGAAATAATCCAAAGGCTGGTTAATTCCATTGAAGTAAAGACCGAAGTAGATAAGCGAGACAAGGCACTGATTTGCTTCACCTTACTTTCTGCAATGCGAGACGAGGCAATAATCACGCTACCGCTGGGCTGTCTTAACATAGAAAAGCAACAAGTTCAACAAGACCCAGAACGTGGGGTTAAAACTAAGTTTTCGAAAGACATTCTCACCACCCTATTCGTATTCGACCCCACCTTTTTAGAAATCATTAAAGGCTGGGTTGATTACTTGAAAACAGAAAAGTTATTCACTGACCAAGACCCCCTATTCCCTGCCACCAAAATGGAGCAAGGACTTGCCGATAGCCATTCCTTCACAGCCGAGAAAATCAGCAATGAATTTTGGAAATCTACAGGAGGCATTCGAGCCGTATTCAAAAAACG
>CAYVGX010000064.1:0-4486 GCA_964451015.1 uncultured Candidatus Saccharibacteria bacterium
GATTTATAATTAAAGAAAATCATATGAATAAGTTAGGTATTTTGTATACCAAAGCCAAAAATGGCTTTAAGGGATATGGAAATATAGCAGCTATTGCAATGGCGGCTGTTTCCTTAGTTACAACTATGTCTGACCCGGGCGGGTTTGCAATTGCTGCTACTGTTAGTGCTGCAAATTTACACCTTGTAAAAGTTGTATCTGGCGGTGATGCAAGTCCATCTGATTGGACTTTGACTGCAACATTGCAAGGAGAAAGTGAAGCTATGTTGTCTGGCGCAGGACAAGTAGAAGGTGTTATTGCTCCTGGTACGTATGTGTTGGCAGAAACGGGTGATATCCCAGGTTATATCGCTGGTAACTGGTCTTGTGTAGACACAGTTAATGAAAGTGAAGTAACTGTAGATGATGGTGAAATCGTCTTGTCACCTGATTCGCATGTAGAATGTACTATTACAAATACTTTTGCTGCAGAAAATAGCAATGCACCACAATTGCATATTATTAAGGTTGTGTGTTCGAGCTATGGTATGATTGCCGGCAATGAATTGGCAGATTTATACGATCAAACTAATGGTAATTATGTAAACTTTACCAACTATAGTGAATCTGATCCATATTTCCCTGCATTTAACGGTTACGTAAATCCCAGTGAAATTCCAGAAGGATGCCAACGTGCCAATGGATGGAATTTTAAATTATCATCTGATCACGACCAACAGAATGATGTGCAAAATGTAGTTACTGTTAATAATGGTGAGTACACAACTGCTTTGTATGGTACAGGTTCTGATCTTTCCGCTGCGCTCCAAGACAGCGCACAAAATGGCATTCTATGGGTTAGTGAATCCGACGACCGCGAAGGATATGGTTTTGGTGCATTCCGATGTTATGGTGATGGTTTCCATGGAGATAAATTAGAAGTTATCGAAACTTATGATAGCACCTATCAGGATGATATTTATTGTATTGCCTACAATGTTTCTCAAGATGATAATGGTGGTAATGGTGACGGTACAACGGTTCATGGATTAGTGTATAAAGAACTAAGTGGTGACAATGAATTTACTGACGGCACCGATGAAGTATTGCCTAACATGGTTGTTAAATTGATCCAGGTAACTGATCCAAATCCAGAAGCAACTGGCGATACCTTAACTGAAACAGAAAAAGATTCTGATGTATCAGACGAAAACGGTCATTATGAATTTATGAATGTTATGGATGGCTGTTATATCGTTCGTGAGCTTCCAGAAAGCTATGTTCAAACCGAACCAGCTGCGGCTCCTCATGAATATTATATTGCCGTTGGTAAAGTGAACTGTGATTTCAATAATGATGAGGTTACTTCTAAATTGTTATCCTTCTTCTTCAATGTTGCTCAAGCTGCACAAGATGATGTGAATTTTGTTCAGTATTCGGGCCAGTTGTTAGCTTTCGGTAATTTTGCACAAAACTCAGGCGGCGGCTCTTCTAGCGGTTCTCATACCCCTAAAGACGACAACGGGCAAGTAGGTGGCGATTCTACAGGTACTCCGAGCGATCCTAACGGCCAAGTGTTAGGCGCTACTACCGAATTGCCTCGCACAGGTATGCCGGCAGCAGTGTTGCTAACTTTCTTGGCTATTATTGCGATGGTAACTATACCAAAACTTGAAATCAAGAAATAAGTAGATTTATAAAAAAGAGCCTGTGGGCTCTTTTTTAGTGTCTAGGTAAGGTATAATTGGTGTATGTACTCATCTTTGAATCAACATATACGACATATTCTAAAATGGTTTACTGTGATTACAGTCATCTGTGCTGCTATTTTTGTTATTCTGAATGCTAGTTACTTTGCCAAACTTCTTGGTTTTTATGCAGACCATACTTTTGTAACCGAACAGCAGCGCGCAGAACACATCGCAGAAACGCCAGCAAAACTAGATCCTAATACCGTATATATTCCCAGTCTAAATATTAAAGCGCCAATTATATTTGTAGATGAAGAGAAAAGTACTGAGGCAGAATTTCAAAAAGCTTTGCAAAATGGCGTGGTTCATTACCCAAAAACTGCGGGGATAGGGGAAATAGGCAATACCTATATTTTCGGCCATTCTTCTGACTTCGCGTTTAGTAAAGGAAATTATAAGACTGTTTTTGCCCTATTGCCTAATATTCAGCTCGGCGCAGAAATTATGGTTTCCAATGACCAAGGAAAAGTATTTACGTATAAAGTGTACGACATGTTTGTTGCTAAAAAAACCGATATCCAATTACTCGATCAAAATACTAATGGTAAAAGCATTTTAACGCTCCAGACTTCCTATCCAGTAGGGACTGCTCTCAAACGTTATATAGTGAAAGCCGAATTTGTTCGTTCTGAATAAAATTACGTATTTTCCGCAAACCGTTTCATGATTGCTAAAACGGCGTTCATATTGTCGTTTTTTGCTAATTTGTTTTTCTTTATGTATCCGCATACGCTGCAGCGATGCAGAAGCGAGTATTCGCTTTTTGTTTTTTCTACGCGCATCGGTTCCATAAGCCCGAGGCAGTCTGCTGCGCGATCGCCAGGGTTGATATCGACATGTTTACTCCATAAGCACTCCGGACAATGGTTGGTATAGCCAGTGCCTTCCACATGAAAGCCACACTTTCCGCATAAAAAATCTTCGGTGGTGCGTGTAAATTTTTTTCGTACATTCATAGCTATAGTATATATCTAAAATACTGAGTCCGTCATTATGCCCAAAAATAAATTTGGCTTAAATATCGATAAAATCGTTATTTATTATTAGTTAAATTTGTGTAACTCTTGACCTATTTTAAAAAACCCTTGTAAATTCAGAGGTTTTTGTTATTATATGTGTATAAGTTCTTTCCCAGAAAATGAGGGTTCAGGGATACTATTAACTAACTATCTTTTCTTATTAGAAAGATACAAGGAAAAACAATGACTAAGTCAGAAATCTTGCAATATCTTGCCGAGAAGACCGGTAAGACCAAAAAAGAAGTTACTGAAATGATCGATGCTATGGTGGCATTGGCCTACAAAGAAACCAAGTCTAGTGGTGAATTTTCTATCCCAGGACTTGGCAAGCTCAAGAAGAAGCATCGTGACGCCCGCACTGGCCGAAACCCTGCAACTGGCGCTACTATTCAAATCCCTGCGAAAACAGTCGTTAAATTTACTGTCGCTAAAGCTGCTAAAGACGCAATTTTATAATCGATACAAAAAGGTCACCTATCTTTCTGGGTGGCCTTTTTCGTACAACAATTGCGTGAGTTAGTTTGAAAAGAAAGCGACTTTGCACATAGCTATGTGCAAAGTCGCTTGAGAGAAACAGTTATTGATTGATCGGAGGGTTACCGGCTTGATTATTTACAGAAAGTTCAGCTTGCTTTTCAGGATTCGCGAGCACTTCTTCTACCTTTTTGAGGATCTCTTCGGTGGTAAAGTAGGCTTTTACCAAATATGCCTGAACATGTAATGCTTTTGTTTTTAGAATATCTTTATTGCTCCAGAGGTTAGACAGGATAATAATAGGAGTTTTGGCAATCTGAGGATCAGTACTTTTACGGACTGTTTCTAGAACCTCAAATCCATCTACTTCGGGAAGCATCAAATCGAGAAGTACTAAGTGTGGCTTAGTCTGCATGATGAGATCTAATCCGATGCGACCGTCTTCCGCTTCTTTTACGGTAAAGCCGCTGCTCGATAATTTGTGGGTGACGATTTCTCTCATTGCAACGTCGTCTTCGACGATCACAATGGTTTTATTGGCGTTTGCCTCGTTAGCCATAGATAAAGTTTACTTTTCCTTATTATAACACCTTTTTTAAAAAATATATGAAACATAACTCAAAAATAATTCCACCGGTTATAATTGAAATTCGTCCTTCTAAATTAATAAAAGGAGAGATCGGGTTATTTGCTACCCGTATTTTGAAGAAAAATACAATTATCGCTCTTGCAAAAAAGTTAGAAGAAAGATTTTTTCCGTGGTCTAAATATAAAGAATTAGATAAAATCACTAAAAATAAGGTGGATAACTTTACTATGCAAACTGAAGAAGGGTTTTATTTACCTCCTGATTTTAATTATCTTTCTGTGCCTTGGAATATGAATCATTCTTGTAACTATAATGTAGGGTTTGATAAAGAAGGTAATTTTGTAACTGTAAAAAATATTAAAGCAGGGGAAGAATTACTATTGGACTACGGTATGTTTTTTTCAGATCCAAAGTTTGTAATGAAATGTAAGTGTGGTAGTAAAAGTTGTAGAAAAGTTATTACAGGAAATGATTGGAAAAGTGATATATACAGGAACAAGAATAAGGATTATTTTTTGAGAGAGTTGTTAAAAAAATCCATTGAAATAAAGAAATGATACCTCGTTTCCCCAATTTTAAGAAACTAGAGTTGTCTGACAAAATTGAAATAGAATTATTAGCATCAAAGTATTCTCCATACTCAGATTTTGATTTTGTAAATTTGTTTTGTTGGT
>CAYVGX010000065.1:0-4331 GCA_964451015.1 uncultured Candidatus Saccharibacteria bacterium
CGAGCTTGTGTTCTGTGTGAAGGCGGCGGGCTTTGGTCCGGATTTCCATAATGTTACCGCCGGCTGTATCGTCAATGAAAATCGGAGCTTCTGATAATGTTCCCATGGAATCACCTAAAGCTTCGAAGTCTTTTTCGTTTAATTGTCCGGTGCGAATTTTCCAAAAATCAACATTGCTTTCTGCAGCGAGTAAACGGTCTACCAACTGGTCTTTGCTCATTTCCAAAGAAAAGATACCGACTGGAGTTTTAGTATGAACAGCTACATAACGCATGATATCCAAAGCTAACGTGGTTTTACCCATGGAAGGGCGGGCAGCTAAAATAACAAGGTCTGATTTCTGCAAGCCTCCTAATTTTTTATCCATTTCAATAAAGCCAGTCGGGAGACCGCGTAGTTTGCCGCTGGTGCGGTGCAGTTCATCGATGCGCTCGAAAGTGTCATGCAGGACGCTGTTGATCGGAACGAAATTTTGCTTTAAATGCTTTTGGGAAACATTGAACAGTTTTTGTTCGGCATGATCCAGAATGTCTTCGATTTCGCCATCTTCCACAAATGCCATATTGGTAATTTCTGAGGCAGAATTGATTAATCGGCGTAACGTACCTTTTTTACGCACAATCCCGGCATAATATTCGGCATGAGCGGCAGAAGGAACAGAGTTCACTAAAGTTGCCAAATAGCCACTGCCACCGACGCGGTCTAATTCTTTTCTTTCTTCGAGAACATTGGCCACAGTGAGCACGTCGATAGACACGCTTTTTTCGTATAAGACAACAATAGCTTCGTACACAAGGCGATTGCGTATATCGTAAAAATCATCGCTGATAATTTGATCAGCGACTTTGATAATGGCGTCTTTGTCGAGCATTAAACAGCCGAGTAGTGCGGTTTCTGCTTCGATGTTCTGCGGTGGTAGGCGATCAATCGTAGTACTCATGGTCTTACTATTGTAGCAGAAAATAATAAGTTGTGAGGAACGAGATTGCTATTGACAAAATGATAAAAAAATGATTTAATTAGTAAAATTCAAAACTAAATAAAAGGAGGCATTATGCCATTAGAGTTAAGGAAATTTAGGGAGTTCCAGACAGGAGTTCCAGAATTAAACAGCGGAAAAGATGAGTATATGGTGAAGCGTGATGAACCTGATTACGTAGATCCATATAGATTGCAAATTGTGGATGCGAATACTACATCTCGCACTCTTAAAGATGTAATGGCAGAAGGGTCTTTGCGTAGAGTTTATGGGAGTCTGGGACTATGTTTAGAGTTATTAAATAACCCAATTACATATTCTCAGCGGCTTATCAATACCAACATTCCCGGAAAATTTTACATCGCTTTTCCAAAAGTAGTTCTGTGGAGACTTCCCGTAAAAGTGTTGACCTATGTATTTTTAGAAGTGACAGTAGATGAGCGGGCACAAGTTAAGTTCTCTTTATGTTTTGTAGGAGAATTTCATCAATTTTCTGCTTTCACTCCTGTGACTTTTCTGGTGAATACTGAGAGGTGATCTGAGAAATAAATACAGCGATGATCTAATAGACAAAAATTATTACCGGAACGAGCAAGGCAGATTACGGGCAATTGATGATTTTATCTATCAACGTAAGAGAGTAAAGTCTGAAAAGCGTATTGAAATGAAAAAACAGCGTCAGGTTTACGAGGAAAAAATTGGCGGCATTAAAGGTTTAGAAAAACTATTAGGAGGACACAAAAGGTGAATAGTTAAATACGAATTAAATTAAAAAAGACAGGATATAACCCGTCTTTTTTTGTGCCTATTTTTTTTGTAGCTTTTGGCCTGTGTCTGTATCTAATACCTCATAGCCCAGTTCTACTATATGGTTACGGAGTTCATCTGATAAAGCAAAGTCTTTCTGTTCGCGGGCTTTTTGGCGCTGATCAAGCAGTTCTTGTACTTCTTGTGGGATTTCAATTTGCTCCTGGTGACTTAGTTGCAATCCTAACACTGTGTCGCATTGTTCTATAATATCTTTGTGTTGATGCAGATAGCCAAGAGCTTCCGCGGTGTTAAAGTGGTTATTGATAATTTCTAAAAAACCTTCTCTACTGCCACCGGAAGACTCGGTAGTAATGGCAGTATGTAGTTTATTTCTTCCTATTTTGGCAGCCTCGATTGCTTGCCAGGTGAAATTGGTTTGCTGATTGTACTTGCTCTGCAAAAACAGATAACGTAAATCTAAACCACTAAATCCTTTGGCGCGCAGATCTTCAAGAGTATAAATATTCTTTAAGCTTTTAGACATTTTTTTACCATCCACTAATAGATGTTCGAAATGAACCCAGTAATGAACAAATGGTCCGAGTGGTTGGCTCTGCGCTATTTCATTGGTATGGTGAGGGAAAATAAGGTCTACGCCTCCTGTGTGAATATCTGTTGGGTTCTCTTTGAAAGCCAGGCGGTTGATTGCCGAACATTCAATGTGCCAGCCAGGCCGACCCTTGCCAAGCACGGGATGTTCCCAGAAAATGTGCGCATCTTCTTCGGTCCAGGCTTTCCATAAGGCAAAGTCGCTTAAGTTGTCTTTTTCGTATTCATCGTTCTGGATACGCGCGTTAATTTTTTTACCTTCCAGAAACTTCGTGCCTACTAAATTGCCATAGTCGCCAAATTTTTCTTGGTACTTTTCGATGCTGAAATAGGTACTGCGGTCGTCGGCTGTGTAAGCAAATCCTTGATTGATCAATTCAAGGATAAATTCTTGAATTTCCGCCACGCTGTCGGTAGCATTTATAAATTCGATACTGTCAGTATCTACGCCTACCTCGCGTAAATCCGCCCAAAACTTCTCTGTGAAATGCTGGGTGTGGTTTCTGAGTTTGTCTAAATTGGCATCAGGCCCGTATTCTGCAATTGTTCCTTTAATGGTTTTATCATCGATATCGGTAAGGTTCATAACCCAGCGCACCTTTAATCCGTTGGCTCGAAGCGTACGGACAAGTACATCATTCATAATAAAGCTGCGCAAATTTCCAATGTGGGCATAGCCATAGACCGTGGGACCGCAAGAGTAAAAATTGACTTCTTTGTCTGGGTTAAGATCGAGAACAGTATCTTTATGTTGAAGGGTGTCGAATATGGTTAACATGGCTTAAGCTTAACAAAAAAAAGCACCACAGTCTACGTGCGGTGCTTTCTAATATTTTAATGAGAATGATTAAGCTTGGATAAGGTTTGCAAATGGCGCTTTTTGATTTTTTGTAAACTGCTCAATGAGTTGTTGCTATCGATAATGTCTGCCAGATGGATACCACCGACAAAATGCTGCAACAGTACGTAATCCGCACCAAGATTATATAATTGTTTAGCGTCATTTTCGTCTTCTGCTACTAAAATAAGCTTGATGCGCTTGCGGTTATGCTTCACAAACTCTAGAATAGCTAAATTATCATTGAGATCCGGCACAGTAGAAATAATCATGCTGGCTTTCCGCAAGTTGGTTAATTCTTGAATGAAAGGGTCTGTGATATCACCGCAGATCGCCGTATATCCATCGGATTGATAGTGGTGTACAACATCAGGGTTAAAATCCAAGATGAGCAATTCCGATTTAGACATTTTTAACAAGTCCAGCATGTGACTACCGAGTCGATGTGCACCGACAAGAACCACATGATTTTGCATTGGTTTTTCATCTAATACTACTTCGCTTGCTGTGCGATGAATATCAAAATAGCGCAGCAGTGGATGGAGTAATTTAAATAACTTGTCTGCATAAGAAATACTGTAAGAAGATAAGGCGATGGTAATTATGGAAACTAATGTTACGATGGTGACCATTTGGTTATTAATGTTGTTCGTAGCTAGCGCGATAGCAATCAGAATCAAACTGAACTCCGAAATTTGGCCCAGGGTTGTGCCTGTCATGAAGGTAACGCGCGGCTTATAACCCAGTAATCCCAAAACCAGCATAATTACTAGCGGCTTAATGATCAGGACGAAAAAGCTTAGAATGATAGCCGGGATTATTGCTTGAGAAATGTCGTTTATCATCAAGTGAGATCCCAGAACGATAAAGAAGATGATAATGAAAAAATCCCTGATCGGTTTGATGCGTCCGCTAATTTGATAATGCACGCCCGAATTAGCCAGTGCGAGCCCTGCGACAAATCCGCCGATCGCAGCATTGAATCCAATGATAGGCCAGGTAAAAAATGCAGCTAAACCGAGTGACCAGGCTAAGGCAAAAAGCAAAATGAGCTCGTCTGTTTTTTCAATTGTTTTTATTATGCGAGGGAAAATGAATTTACTCAGCCAGATTACAGCGATACCAGCTAAAAAGATTTTGGCAATAGTGATAATA
>CAYVGX010000066.1:0-4148 GCA_964451015.1 uncultured Candidatus Saccharibacteria bacterium
GTATTAAGTAATTTATAGTTTTTTGCTTTATATCCAGTTTCTTCAAATAATTCTTTCTTGGCATTTGCCAAAGGGGTTAGTTCGGGCTCCACTGTACCACCAGGCAATTCATAGATAATTTTTTCTGGCCCGGGGCGGAACTGTTTAATCAAAAGGATATGATTCTCTTCGTTAGTAAGCAGTACACTTACCGAATCTGCGTACTGAAAAATGTCGTATTCGTATCTATTATTATCAGGCATGATAAACGTAGTGCGTAGTACGGATCGATATCCTTTATATACTACTTTACTTCCAATTTTTTTATATTGTGACGCGTGCATATAAGTATTGTATGAGATTTTGTATGCTGGGTAAAGGTCTGTTCTATTATTGACGAAATCTCATTTTGTTGGTAGAATAGTGAAGTCTTAATACTATTTTGTCCATTTGTAGCACGACAGACCGTCAAACTGAACTGCTGCGAAAAGTAGCTATTAATTAAATTTTTCAATGTTAACTATCCGTTTACAACGTGGTGGCAAGCGCAACACTCCTCAATACAAGCTTGTATTGGCGAAGAAAACCGCGGCTAACCAAAAACAATTCGTAGAAGTGCTTGGCGCGTACAATCCACACAGCAAAGAACTAACTATTCGTAGTCAGGACCGTCTAAACTACTGGATGAATGACCAGCATGTTGAGTTATCCGAAACCGTTCATAATTTATTCGTTACGAAAGAAATTTTGAAGGGTGTGAAAAAAGTTACTGCTTTCAGTGTGCCGAAGAAGGAAGTTGCAGAAGAACCTGCAGCTGAAGAGGCTCCTCAGGCAGAAGCAACAGAAACAACTGAAGCAGCTGCTGAAGAGCAATCTGCTCCAGAAACTGTTTCAGAATCCACACCAGAAGCAGAACAGCCAACCGAATAACAATAAAACTCGAGCATGCCTCGAGTTTTAAATTGCAAAATCCATTATTTTGTGCTATACTTGATGTAAATAATTTGGTGCTCGAAATAAAAATTAAAATTTTATAAAATGGATTATTTAAAGTCTCACTTAGGATTATCGGCTATTATTACGCTAGTGATAATAGTTTTATTATTAGCTGGCTATCTGGCTTTTAGCAAAGGTCAGCTTAAACAAAATAATGGTAAAAAAGACCAGCAAATCTCAGAACGTCAGTTAAATGTACGCAAAGAAGAAGTCAAAAAGGATCAGTTGCCAAAAGATTTTCCAGCAAATTTGCCAATCGAAGAAGGCGCGACTATTACCCAAAATTACAATGCAACCAGTGCCGATGGTACTTTCCAGGCTACCCGAGTTTTTGAAACCAAAAAAAGTTTAGATGAAAACTATAAAATTTACCAGAATTACTTGCAGGCCAATGGTTGGAAAATCCAGGCAGACTTAAAGCAAGACAATTACCAAATGTTGCTCGGTGTGAAGGAAGGTAGCTCCTTGCAGGTATCTATTAATAAAAATAGTGTAAACGGTATTAGTACAGTTGATATTAGTTATTCTAAATCTTTAGTTAAAAAAGAATCGAACAAATAAAAAGCTATGAATCGAATTTCAAAGGTATTATTAGGAGTTCTAGTACTGTCAGCGGCGTGCATCGGACAAGCTGTACAGCCTCGTATCGCGAAAGCGGAATATTGCGCGGTGCAAAATATGATTACTGCTACCAATACTCGCACCGGGGAAGTTGTTGATCTGGGTGGTTTTGGTTACGGATACAGTAGCGCCTCTGGTTCGATGACAGCTATAAATGGAGATGTTATTCAGTTTAGCGGTGAGACATCTACCACCGGGGGTAATATTGATCCTGCGGTATATGTGTATGGAAATGGGGTAAGTGGGCAGCCATGGACTATTTACCCTGATTATTCTTATTACGATGGACAAACTGCTCATTTCGATTTTACCGCGACAGTATATAATGCAAATTCGGGTTCTTTAGAAATTCAGACGCCATGTGCATCGTATAGTAGTTATTATAGTACTAGTTTTTCTTCGATTCTATCTATAATACCAGGGAGTTTGCCACCTACATTTTCTTTGTCTTGCGGCGCTGGGACTACTACCATTACCGCTGGGCAGACAGCGTCATTTAGCTTATCAACGACTGCCGCAAACGGTTTTAATAGCGCAGTTAATTTTAGTTCTAGTATCAACCCTAACCCTTCTTATGCGCCTAGTGTGTCATTTTCCAACAATGGTGCTGTTCCCGATGCCACAACTGTGGCAACAGTCAGTACTGTGGGTGCAACACCGGGTAACACATATACTATTACCTTTACAGGCACAGGTGGTGGCGTGACTCAGACATGTAGTCGTCAGCTTGTTGTGAATGCGGTACCGGCCGGGTTTAGCTTATCTGTCACTCCTTCTTCTAGTTCGGTTATGAAAGGCAATAATGCTACTTATACAGTCACTGCGACATGTAGCGGACCGTTTACTGGACCTGTTACTAATTTAACAGCTTCAAGTTTTTACAGTAATGCTACCTACAGCTTTTCCAGTACGTCTGTAGGGTGCGGACAATCTGTCACATTAACTGTAGGTAATACTGGTTCTGTGCCAAGTAATCAGTTGTCGACTCCACAGTCGCAAACCGCACAAACTATAACAGTAACCGGACAAGGGAATTAATAAATATATGAAATATTCTATGAAAAAATATTCATTTATTACTTCCTTAATGCTGGTTTTGGTTGTAGGTTTGATTCAATATACTTTAGTAAATCCGAAGACTGTAGATGCGGAAGAACTATGTCCTGCTACCAGGCCAACTAGTCATTCTACTATTAGAACTGGCGGACCATCTGGTACAGTGATAGGTGATTATGATAACCAAGGCTGGAATATGGAATCTGGCGGCGGCGGTCCTACAAACGTAACATTGAATGTAGCTGCGGGAACAGTATTATATTTTACTAATACTACTTCTGGCGGAACTGGACCAAATCGTAGTTTAGGTGGCGTTCAGGCTTATAGCGCTGGCGCAACAGTTGACCCACCTTCTTATCGCGCCGGCTATTATGCATCTGGTTACTATTTTACAAACACTGTGTATGCTACTGGTCATACCGATCCTATAATTTCCAATCAAACTATGCAGGTAGGTTATTACCAAAGCTGTTGGGGTGGTTTTGATGACGGTATAACTGAGATTAATATCACTATTAATGTTACAGGTCCACCAGTACTATTAACTGGCTCTGGCATAACTAGTTTAACCATTTTTGATACTCCTGATGTATCTTTACAGGTCAATGGTTCCTCATCCGCAACTATTGCTGCAGGAAGCAGTGCAACTTTGTCCTGGACCCCTGTAAATACCAATTCCGGTACGTCGTGTACTGGTACAGGTAGTTGGGGCGGTGCAAAATCTAGCACCCCGGGATCAACATATACCGAATCGACAGGTAGTTTGTCTGCTGGTACGTATACATACAATATATCGTGTATAGGAGCTCTTGGCTCTGTTACTTCTACGAAAACTGTTTCTCTAACAGTTACTCCGAATGCCCCTACGGCAGCAATCACTGCCAATGGCACTGCTGGATCGGTAACTGTTTCTTACAACACTGCCGCAACTATTGCTTGGACCTCGAGCAATGCAACATCGTGCTCTATCTCCCCTTCGGGCTGGACTGGTACGTCGGGCAGTCGATCAAGCGGTAACTTAACTGCCACCACTACGTATGTAGAAACATGTAATGGTCCGGGTGGTACAGCAACTTCTAGCGTTACCGTAAATGTGTTGCCTGCTCCTGATTTTTCTGCGAATTGTTCACCGGCCACCTCTACTATTACCCAAGGAGCTACTACATCTTTCAGTCTGAGTACGATACCTTCTAACGGCTTTGCCAGCGGTGTTACCTTCAGTGCCAACTTTAGTCCAAATACCGGCACCTTGCCTACTGTATCATTCAGTAATAATGGAGCTATACCTTCGGCTACTACCTCAGCTATTATTTCGACCAACGGTTCTACCACTGCTGGCGCTTATACTATTACATTTTCAGGCACTGGCGGCGGCGTGACTCATACATGTACTACGAATGTCATAGTAAATGCCAGCGCACCAACCGTTTCTATTACAGCAAATGGCACTGCTGGATCGGTAACTGTTTCTTACAACACTGCCGCAACTATTGCTT
>CAYVGX010000067.1:0-4144 GCA_964451015.1 uncultured Candidatus Saccharibacteria bacterium
GTTTGATTGATTTTGTTAATGAAACACATGCGAGGCACGCCGTACTTATCGGCTTGGCGCCACACAGTTTCAGACTGTGGTTCAACACCCATCTTTCCATCGAACACAGTTACAGCACCGTCGAGCACACGAAGAGAGCGTTCTACTTCTACAGTGAAGTCCACGTGGCCTGGAGTGTCGATGATGTTAATTTTGTATTCTTTGTCGCCTTCAATCTTAATGTATTGTGGCTTCCAGTAACAGGTTACAGCCGCAGACGTGATAGTGATACCACGTTCGCGTTCTTGTTCCATCCAGTCGGTTACAGTTTCACCTTCGTGAACCGCACCGATCTTATGGATCATACCGGTGTTGTACAAAATACCTTCGGTAGTTGTAGTTTTGCCGGCGTCGATGTGAGCGATAATCCCGATATTACGGGTCGCTTCTATAGGATATTCTCGAGGCATATTTTAATTATTAGTTATTTATTGGTTATTTTGAGTTTTTACTGTACTTGACTTTTTATAATTTATATGGTAAAATATATAAAAAGTTAAAGGAGAGAAAAAAATGTTATACGTTATATATTACCTAATTTTTGCAATGATTTGGGGTGGCATCTCGTTCATCTACGGGAGCTTGTTGGTAGGACCAGGACTTATCATCAGCCTGGCTACTCGACATAGAATAATAGGGCATTTACTTATCGCAATTGGAATACTACAGGGAATGATAGTGACCATTATTATGAATTCAAATCCATACGACTGGAGTTTCATCAAATTGGTATGCGTAGGTTGTGCAATACTTTTAGTGGCAATATATACTTTATTATTTTTTACTACTCGTAAAAGATAATAAGCATATTAAGAGGTTACACAAGTTGTGACCTCTTTTTATTTCCCTATTTTCTCTTAGCGCCGAAACGGGCGAAGTGAGCGAAAGCTTTATTCGCTTCAGCCATGCGGTGAGTATCTTCACGCTTCTTTACAGCTGCGCCAAGTTTATTGAACGCATCAACAATTTCTTGTGCAAGCTTTTGCGCCATAGGTGCGCCTTTACGGGCACGCGCTGCAGCAATCATCCATTTCATACCGAGTGCTGTGCGGCGAGGTTCTGGTACTTCCATTGGAACTTGATAGTTCGATCCACCAATACGACGGCCTTTAATTTCCATAATTGGAGAAATGTTCTTTAAGGCAATGTCGAATACTTGGCGGGAATCTTTTATTTCGCTGTTGGTATCAGCTTTCATCTTTTCGGCAACGATATCTAACGCATTGTAGAAAATCTTTTGAGCTACGCTCTTCTTGCCGCGTTCCATCAAATAGTTGGTGAACTTGGCATATTTTACGCTGCTAAATTTTGGATCTGGTTTTGGAGTTCGTTTTTCGAAACTTCTTGCGCGTCTTGGCATAGGAGTTTTCCTTTCTTATAATCTCTTCGAAATGAGATTTACTCGGGGAATTAATTTTTTGAGGAAAGTTCGAGGAGAAGCCGAGTACCGAGTGAACTGTACTGAAAAGGTACAGCGAACGAGGAACGGAGGCTTCGACAAAGAAATTTTCCAAAAAATTAATTCTTATCTATTCAGTCTTAGCTGGGCGTTTTGCGCCATATTTACTACGAGAGCGTTTTCGACCGTCAACGCCTAAGGTGTCGAGTTTACCACGTACAACCTGGTAACGAACACCTGCTAAATCTTTTACTTTTCCACCGCGGATCAAAACCACACTGTGTTCTTGTAAGTTATGACCAATACCTGGAATGTACGCTAATACTTCCATACCGTTAGTCAATTTTACTTTGGCTACTTTACGTAACGCAGAGTTTGGTTTACGAGGGGTAGTAGTGTAAACCTTTAGACATACGCCTCGGATGAACGGGGATCCTGGGATCCGGAGAACCTTATTTTTGATAAGGTTTTGACGACGCTGCAATGCAGGTGTCTTGCTTTTGGTTGTCAGCGGCTTGCGCGGCTTTCGAACCAATTGATTGATTGTAGGCATTAAACCTCGGAGGGGAAAACCCATCGAGGACGAATAGGGTTTTCCCCTTCCGACGCTCGAACTGCGTTCTCGCTGCCTCCCCTTTCCTTATGATGCTTCGTAACTGGCAAAGCCAGATTACTCAGCACTATTATGTTTGGGCTGACGTCCCAATGTTAATAAACAAAATAAAAATCGACCAAGAGTCGATTCCCTTTGGCTCAGCGCAATTAGTACTCTGATAAAGCCTATATCAGTTAGCTTCCTAATTAACGTGACATTGTGTCAGTAATTCTTGGGTTTCCCCAGGGCTTTTCAATGAATTATGTATATAGTATACTATAAAACTTGATAAAGTCAAGAAATAAGGAGGAATAAAAAACAGTGAGCAAACCAGAATTAAATGAAAAACAAATTGCAGAGATTAATTGCTATGAAGAATATAGAAAAATAGAAGAAGAGTTTCGGACTATCTTTAATATCGATAAAATCAATGGAAAAAAAGTTATAGGCTATTTTTTATTTAAATCATCAAGCAGACGAACTAAAGTGGAAGGGCAATGGGAAACTGAAACTCATAACCAACCTATACTTTTAAAATTTCAAGGATGGTATATTAATGATTCAATTATCAATGAACTAACAGTTGCTATTTGCGAATTGATAATTCCATTTCAAGATATAGTAAAGCCAGCAAGCGGAATCACAGTAGAATTGAGATACTTAACAGATCAAAAGCTCTACGAAATCTTTGCTCACGGTTGGGACACAAAAACTGGAAGTATTCCATCCCATGAATCTTACTATGGGTATGTCACTAAAGTTTAATGGCAAATTTAAAAGCCTCGGCAATTCAACCAAGGCTTTTTTTGTTTACACATCCGGACTTATATCTTCTGAAATAATATTTCCATACGTATCATATATCTTTTGGTGAGTAGTCCGAGCACCTGAGGGATCTACAACATATTCATACACTGTTTTATAGAGCATATTACCATCCGTACCATATTCTATTGCTTCAACAACTTTATGATCCACATAGGTAAATGCGAGTTGATGAATTTTTTTCTCTTCATCTCCTTCGTAAATATCTGCTGCAATATTATCGCCCTGAGCATCATATTCGTACAATGTAACACCTTGAACTACTTGGTCTGCGTCATAAGTAACGCGCTTTACTAATTGATTCAAGTCGTTATAGAAATCCACCCACCGCGTTCCATCTTCAAATTGTGTTTCTTGAGATGTCATTGCTAGAGCGTTATACCAAAAATCGCAAAAAAAGCGAATAGGACTGGTAATAATATCCGTTCAAGCAAACCGAGCATTAAAAAGATAAAAATAATTACGAAACCATAGCGTTCTAATTCTAAAAGCTTATACATCCACTCCTCGGGCAATAGCGAAGCTACGATTTTACTGCCGTCCAAAGGCGGGATAGGTAAAATATTAAATACTGCCAAAACCACATTAATGACAGACGCTTTAACCCATAAATCCCCTACTGTCCCGCTGATTAAGCCAAATGAGACCGGTAAAATCAGTAGTACAGCCAATACAGCATTACTCAATGGTCCTGCCAAGGAAACCATAGCCATACCAAGTCTCTTGGAACGCATATTTTCAATATTCACAGGTACAGGCTTAGCCGCGCCAAATACAACAGGACTTTGTAATAAAAGTAATAATCCAGGCAACAATATAGAACCAAACGGGTCAATGTGAGGAATAGGATTTAAAGTTATTCTCCCTGCATCACGAGCAGTATAATCGCCAAAACGCTCTGCCATTAAACCATGACTAATTTCATGAATGATGGCAGAAAACAAAAAAATAGCTAATGTCAATAAAAGTTCCATATGGAGATTTTAGCAAAAAAAAGAGGATAGCACTATGTCTATCCGTTTTTACCTATAACCTCCCTGGCAACATTGCGAACCTCATTGGCAATATCGTAATACTTGCCATAATTATTTTGTTCTTCCCTATCTTTTAGGGAAATTGAGTTAATTATTTCAAGCTGATGATCGCGTAAGTGCAGTCCTAACTTTCCTTGATGCCGCTGAGACGAAATGACAATCTTTTCAATTATAGAATTAAAAGAATATGAATATTCGTATGTCACTACGACAAATTGGCATGTAAGCGTGACTATAAAATGGCGATCTCCC
>CAYVGX010000068.1:0-3995 GCA_964451015.1 uncultured Candidatus Saccharibacteria bacterium
AGCAGTATAACCGCACAGCCATTTGCCATAGAGATAGCATTCATTACAGATAATGTACAAGAAACTTTAGATAAAGCAGTTTCCATGGGCGCTACCCTAGAAGCGAATCCCAAAGATATGCCTCATGGGCAAACCGTAGCCTATGTCCGCGACCCCAATGGTTTCTTGATAGAAATCTGTACACCTTTAAATACTTAATACTAAAAACACCTCCCAAGATTGGGAGGTGTTTTTATGTCTGTGTTATTCTGCTTTTTCTTCTTGCACTTCTTCAGCAGGGGATTCAGTGTTTTCTTCTTTAGTTTCTTTCTTAGGAGCTTCGGTGAGCTGCTTAATAGAAAGTCCTAAGCGATGCTCTGCAGGTTCGATAGAGATAACTTTAAATTCTCGTTCTTCACCTTCTTTAACAACTTCATTCGCATCTTTCACTTCGTCGTGAGAAAGCTCTACTAAGTGCGCCAAACCTTGAATATCTTGATCTAATTCTACGAATACGCCAAACGGCATAATTTTAGAAACCTTGCCTTTGACAACCTGTCCGAGCTGATATTTCTTTACAGATTCTTGCCATGGATCATTTTGCAACTGCTTGATAGAAAGAGAAACCCGTCCTTTTTCGATAGCAATTACCTTTGCTTTGACAGTGTCGCCAACTTTAAACAAGTCTTTTGGATTTTCAATGCGCTGCCATGCCAGTTCGGAAATATGAACCAAGCCTTCTAAGTCGTCGAACTTCACGAATACACCGAAGTCTACAATACCAGTAATTTGACCAGTTACAGTATCGCCAATCTTCAATTGAGAAAGATTCTTCTGGAGTTCGTCTTCGAAGACAGCTTTTTCGGAAACGATCAACTTTTCTTCTTCGCTGTCTGCAGTAATGACCGCAACGTTAAAGTGTTGACCAACATAACTGTTCAAAATTCCAAGAATACGGTTCTTATCACCTTCTTCTACACGAGGGTAATGTTCGATAGACAATTGAGATACTGGCAAGAAACCAACAACATTATTAATTTCTACCATCAAACCACCTTTATTAGCGGAAAGAATTTTAGTACTGACAGGCTCTTTGGATTCCATAAGATCGCGCAATTTTTGCCATACGCGTTCGTGCCCAGCTTGGCGGAGAGATAATTCTACATTACCATCACGGTTTTCGGTTTCTACCACCGAAGCTTCGATAGTATCACCAGGCTTTAAGGAATTTAAAGTTGCTTGGTCGTCGTATAATTCGCGGCCGCGAACTACACCAACACCGTAACCAGGGAGGTTTAAGTATACTTCATTTTTGGTCACAGAAATGATAGTACCTTCTACCATATCGCCGGGCTTGAGAACTTTGATCTCAATACCACTTGCGATTAAATCGCTCATTGTCTGAGCATTTGCATGTGTATCTTCTGACATTAATGTACTTTCTATAATATACAAATAAAAAACAACGTCTAGACGTTGGTTAAAATCTAAAAACGAATATTTATATATTAATTATTAAACGCGTCGTATTACTTTGACCTACCGGGGGTTAAAATTTAGAGGCGACGCGTGCGCCGGTAAGTGATAAAAGTATAATAAAAATAGGGTAAATTGTCAATAAAAAAGGACCATAGAAGATCCTAGTAATGCTAATATTTTTAGCAAATTATGTGGTCCGGAAAGTTTTCAGAGCTAAAAATAAGCCAACTCCCATAAACAAAGAATTCCACCACTGCTGCTGTTCGATAGGCAAATAGTCTATTAAACACATCACCGATACCGGAACTGCGATAGTTAAAAAGAGGAAAACAATTGATTTGACCAAATTTTTCAAGCTACTCTGTTTATAGATTAGTAAATAGATACCCAAAAAAACTAATCCCAGTGCAACTGGCAAAACAATTCCATCAATTTGGACGTTTTGGTATTGGTCTATTGTTTCAATAATACTATTCCCGTTAAACCACACTGCTAATAGCGTGATACCCAAAATGGTTGCCCATCTTTTTTTGTTCATTTTATTCTCCTAATGTTTTTTCAAAATAACCATCAATATTAAACAGGAAAAATTGAATTTTGTCAAGGTGCATCTCAAAGCCAAAACTGGTATAATTTATCTATGCAAATTCAATATTTTGGCTTATCTAGTTTCAAAATTACCACTAAGGAAGCCACAGTAATTACTGATCCATTCGACAAAGAATCCGGACTCACCCCTCCCAGAGGAGCTGCTGATATCCTAATCCTAGCCGAAAAAGGAAATAAGCTGTACAGCTCTATTTCTGGTATTTCTGGAGAGCCGTTTTTAATTAACGATCCAGGAGAGTATGACGTCAAAGGAGTCACTGTGACTGGTATTCCACTCAAGCAGGACGAAGGTCGGTATGTGACAGTCTTCCTGATCGAATCCGAAGGCTTGTCTGTCTTAAACCTAACCCACATTAGAGAATGGAACATTAAGCACGATGACTTAGAAGACCTGGGCGAAATCGACATCCTCATCTTGCCGGTGGGCAGCAATAGCGTGATGACCCCAAAGCTCGCTTCCCAGATCGTTCATGAGATTGAACCAAAAATTGTCATTCCATCGCATTACCAAACTTCTGGACTAGCATTACCGTACGAAAAAGTAGATGATTTCCTCAAGCAGCTCGGCGGTAAAAACGAAAGTATGGAAAAACTGACAGTAAAGAAAAAGGACTTAACCGAAGAAAAAACCCAGACTGTTACATTAGAACCACTTCGTTAATTAGTAATTATTTTGAAGTCGCGCTATCATGCCGAGTTTTATAGAAAAAATTCAACAAAAACCTCATCACGAAAAAAATCGGATTATCTTAATTACTATTGTAGTAGTAGTGGTTGTGCTCGCCGGCATTTGGGCTGTTATTGGAATTCCGACTAAACAAAGTTCGAAAGGGGATATTATTAACGATTTCAATTCTACCTTTAAAGAAAATAAAGATACCTTACCTAATTTATTTCCAGAAAATTAATTCGAACAGATAAGTTCTCACATCTATGGCAGAAGAAAAGCAAAAAAATAATATTGGCTTAGTCAAAGAACGGTTCCTTGAACAAGAAATGCAGGAATCTTATTTGGATTATGCGATGAGTGTTATCGTTGCACGCGCGCTTCCAGATGTACGCGACGGCATGAAACCTGTACATCGCCGCATTCTCTATGCAATGCATTCTATGGGACTGCGCAGCGGGGGAAAGACTACTAAGTCTGCAAAAATAGTCGGTGAAGTACTTGGTAAATATCACCCTCACGGCGACACCGCCGTATACGACACCATGGTTGGTATGGCCCAAGAATTCTCCATGCGTTATCCCTTAGTAATTGGACAAGGAAACTTTGGTTCGTTAGATGGCGACAACGCCGCAGCCATGCGTTACACAGAAGCTAAAATGAGCCCTTACGCAGAAGCAATCCTAGAAGATATCGAAAAGGAAACTGTTAATTTCCGTCCCAACTACGACGCTACCGAAAAAGAACCAGTCGTACTCCCTGGTAAGCTTCCTAACTTATTACTCAACGGCACACTGGGTATTGCGGTCGGTATGGCAACAGAAATGCCTCCTCATAACTTAACAGAAGTAGCAGACGGCATCACTGCTGTGATCGACAATAAAGATATTTCTGTCGATGAACTTACCGACATCATCAAAGGCCCAGATTTCCCAACTGGCGGTATTATTTATGACCGCAAAGCCATCAAAGAAGCCTATATCACTGGTAAAGGCGGTATTGTGACACGTGGGAAAACAGATATTGAAGAAATGAAAAACGGCAATATGCGCATTGTCGTTACTGAAATTCCTTATCGCGTTAATAAAGCAACCTTGTTAGAAAAGATTGCCCTGCTCGTTCAAGAAAAGAAAGTTGACGGCATTAAAGACGTGCGGGACGAGAGTGATAAAGATGGGGTGCGGGTAGTTATCGAGTTAAAGAAAGGCGCGCTTGCCAACAAGATCTTGAACCAATTGTTCAAGTATACCCAACTGCAAGA
>CAYVGX010000069.1:0-3941 GCA_964451015.1 uncultured Candidatus Saccharibacteria bacterium
ATTATCAGCTGGTAGAATATTAAATCAAATGTTAACGTCTATACGCTCATGAAGCATATTGAGTGGTTATTTTTTGATATCGGTGGAGTTTTGTCTGACGAATCTAAGTTTACTGAATGGCGCATTCAGAATGATTTAGAAATACTGCAAAAATACCACCCAGAATTAACTCGGACAAATATCGATGCTATTTGGGAAGAAGCGAGCAGCATAGTCGGCGGTCTTGATGACAACATCTTTACTATTTTACTTAAAGATTCAGAACGTATTGAGCAAGCAAAGTCAGAAATTGCAAAACGAAAATCCGAAGCAACACCGTATTCTGAACAGCAGCGGATTAGGTCTGAAGTTAAAGAGGTGGTAGCTAAATTATCCGAGAAATATAAACTGGGTATAATCGCTAATCAACACAGTTCCATTAAACTGAAACTTGAAGAAGCAGGAGTACTGCAGTATTTTAAAAATACAGACGTGTCGCACGATCATCAATTAGATAAACCTGACCTTGCGCTGTTCCAAGCTGTATTTAAACAGGCTGGCGCTAATCCGCTTCACTCAGTGATGATTGATGATAATATTGAACGTGGTTTAGCTCCTGCTAAGAAATTTGGCATGACAACAGTGTGGTATAGGCTACGGGAGAGAAACGTTCCTGATGGAATAGTGGATCATATAATAAAAGACTTGGATGAGCTTTTAAATATTCTATAACTATGACATTTTCTGCGGCCGAACAAATTAATACAGCACTAACTAAATGGCTATATGAAACCGATAAATTAGTGGTTGCAATAGACGGTTATACAGGTGTAGGGAAAACTACGCTTTTAAATAATCTAGCGAAGTTGACTTCAAATGTACTGGCGGTCCATCGGGATGATTTTTTACTTCCTCGAAATGTCGTAGAGGAATTAATTAATAAATCTAATGATCGTTCAAGGGTCTTTGAGCTAAAGATTAATGACAATAAGAAAATTACAGAGCTTATTCAAGCTTTTAAAAGTGGTAAAGCAGTGTACGATTTTCATGCTTATAATCCAGCGTCTGGTGAATTGGACATTGCTAAACAATTGGATTTATCTAAGAAAGTAATGGTTATTGAAGGGGTGTTTATGTTTCACCCAAAGTTACTTAATCATTTATGGGATAAACGAATTTATTTAGATGGGGATATCGAAGCAATTGATACCAGAAGAATTAGGCGGGAAAAAGAGAAGTGGGGCAACGATTACTTTCCTGAAGACCATCCTGATTCTTATTTCCTGCAAGTGATTATTGCTTTAAAGCGGTATCAGGAATTATATAAACCCAAAGAACAAGCAGATTTAGTAATACATTTGGACATATGAAACGAGAAGGAATTCTGTGTTTTTTAAAAAAGGATAATGAAGTATTGCTTATCAAAGTTGATTACGGCGATAAGGTTGTTTGGAATGGCGTCAGTGGTTATGTTGATGATGGAGAATTGCGTGCGCAGGCAGTCGTGAGAGAAGTGCAAGAAGAGGTTGGCGTAGAGTTAAAGAGTCAAGGTCTGGAATACCAAAATAAAGTAAAAATTTCTGACGAATTAGAATTGCATGTATATACTGCTTCGCACTGGGACGGTAGTCCTGTGCCTCGCGAAGCAAGTATTCTAGATATTAGTTGGTTTAATATCGAAAACCTGCCATATGAAAGCATGTTTCCTGGTACCCAAAAATTGTTACCGGCAATCCTGAAATAGCAGTATACTGTAGGTATGGCACTTTCCGAATACCACCAAAAATTCCAACAACAACCTGATGAAGAGATACAGCGTAAAATTCGTGCTAAGGAGCAAGAATTAAAAGCAATATTCTCTAAAATTAGATTTAGGCCAACTCAGCATCCGGTGCGGATTGCCGTTTTGGGCTGCGGAGATAAAAGATTTGTCCCCGCCCACAAAGCACTGTTTGAAAAGTTGCTAGATAAGCCTGTAATAGTTACAACTTTAGACATTACAACCGAGCATTTAGTCGGCCAAAAAGACATTGTTCAGCATGACTGCACTAAGCCAATTCCAGGCGGGCCATATAATATAACGTATGCACACGTTTTGCTGAAATTCATTGAAACAGAAAAACAGTGGGATGTTATTAAGAATTCCTATGAAGCTATGACCGGTGGCGGAGTAGCGATTCATATTTTAGATAAGGAAGATTGCACAACTAAAAGTGTAAAGTTACCGAGCGGCCATTATTCAGTGCCGCTTAAAAGGTGGAAGCAGAAACTGGAAGACGCTGGTAAATTAGTTACAGAGATACAGCTCAAGACCGGACCCAGCCTCAAGCACGATGCACTTGCTCTAGTTATCCAGTCAGGTGCATTCATAACGCCGGCGCATGTTGAGAAAGCAGTTGGTGAAGTAATGCAGGATATGGTTTCCTTGCAGCGGAACGTAGATGTCATGCTCAAACCATATGGCCGGGTGTTCGCTCAAATTTCAGAAGCTGGCAATGAGATAGCGCGAGCTTTTGCCATAATTCAAAATCCCCCCTGGGCAGCTGAAATGCGCAAAATAGTGGAGTTTCAAAAACAGGCGGAACAGCAGCTACAACCGCTGTTTAAAAATTTGGTATTGCCCAACCTTCCAGTTATTGAGGCTAAAGATACTAAAGAGATTGCAGTCAAAGAGAACGATGCAATAGAGGTGATTAAACCGAAAGAACCGCCAATCCGGTATGTACCGGAAAGTGAGCTTAATGAACGTTTAGGTAAATTTAGACTCGAAGTCAGAAGAGAAATTACAGAAGTATTCGCAGAACAGATAGATCCAAGACTTGCTAACATGGAAGAGCTTCTCAAAAAAGCATTGGCGCACAGTTCGCAAGGGAAATACATTTTTCTGTATTTGGATAGAGGGGGAGATTTGTACCGTGATCCGAAAATTAAATACTGTTACCCTCTTGCAGGCTCAGGCATGCGCTTAAAACTCCTCCGGGCGCTTGGTTACGATTTTATCCCGACTGTGGATTTGCAGGTTCGGGCAGGAAGCGGAAGCGTGGCATCAATACGCAACGCAGTAAACGAGATCAACCGAAATGTTCACAGCAAACTGAAGCTTAAAGAAGATCTGATTGTCGGAAAACCGGGTAGCGGTTACCGCATTAACGATATGTATATTGTTCAAAAAGTTTAATTCCAAAGTATAGTGTCCTTGTAGTGGAAAACTTTTAAAAACAGCTCAATTGAGCTGTTTTTTGGTATGCAAACTACACATCCACTACATTAGGAAACCGCTATTTTCTATGGAATTATAGTAAAGTAATCATTAAAAATAATTTATTATGATAAGCAATACCTATGCTAAACAAACACAAACAATACGGGTCGTAGAGGTTTCGATTAACGACCTGAAACCGGCGCTGTACAATCCGCGCACGATTGATGAGTTCTCTATGGAGCAACTGAAAGAATCAATAAAGCGGTTCGGTCTCATTGACCCCATTATCGTAAATAGCGCTCCGAAACGAAAGAATATCGTCATCGGCGGGCACCAGAGATTAAAAGCGGCAAGACAACTGGGGTTCACTGCTGTACCAGTGGTGTACGTGCAAATCCCAAGTTTAAAGCAAGAAAAAGAATTGAATATCCGCTTGAACAAAAACACCGGTACTTGGGACTTTGAAAAACTTAAGGACTTGGATATCGAAGTACTGCTGGACGTCGGATTCACGGATGACGACTTGCAATCTATGTGGGACTCAATTCTAGAAATTGAAGATGATGAATTCGAAACAGAAAAAGAACTGGCAAAAATTACTAAAACTAATATTAAGCCAGGAGACATGTTTGCGCTCGGCAGTCACCGCCTTATCTGCGGTAATGCTATAGATACAGAAGTAGTGAAGCGACTCGCAGGAGGAGAACAGGTGGATATGGTGTACTGCGATCCGCCATATAATATTGGGCTTGATTATCAT
>CAYVGX010000070.1:0-3925 GCA_964451015.1 uncultured Candidatus Saccharibacteria bacterium
CATTCGACACGACTCGGTTTAGGCAAAGCCCAAACCTACGCGCTTTGCAAAATATTTTTCTACTTGGAGGCGTAGTGTGCAAGCCTACGGCGACAAGGAGAAAAATATTTTGACAAAGAATGCGGACAAGAGCGGAAACCAGAATTAAATGCGAGAGTAATGTTCTACAATCAGCTGTGTATCAATGAGGTTGCCGATCTGTTCTGGGGTGGGTACGGAAAGTACTTTTCCAGACATGTCAGAAGCTTTCAATTCTACCCAATCTTGAGATTTGAAGTTCTTCAAAATTTCTTTTTGAGTAGTCATGTACTTAGAAGCTTTCTTGTTATCGCGCACGGTAATGACATCACCAGGGCGAGTTGCGTAAGAAGGAATATCTACTTTCTTACCATTTACTTCAAAGAAACCATGATTCACTAACTGACGAGCCTGTGCGCGAGTTGCTGCAAAACCAAGACGAAATACAACGTTATCAAGGCGAAGCTCTAGTAATTCTAACAAGTAGTTACCGGTGACACCTGGACGCTTTAAGGCTTTATCGAAGTAACGCAAGAACTGACGTTCGGTTACCCCGTAATTGATTTTTGCCTTTTGCTTTTCGCGCAGCTGTTGGCCGTATTCAGAAATTCTAACGCGGTTAGTACCGTGCTGTCCCGGAGCGAAATTGCGCTTTTGCAAAATCTTGGCATCTTTGTCGGTGAAGGCAAAGCCTAAACGACGTGCTCTCTTAACTTTTGGTCCTGTATATCTCATATTAAACCCTTCTCACTTTCTTAGGTCTTACACCACCGTGTGGAGTTGGGGTACGATCTTTAATACTTAAAACAGTCAAACCAGAACTTAGCAAGGCGCGAATCGCTTGTTCGCGTCCACTGCCAATTCCTTTGATGAAAATATCTACTTCTTGTAAACCACGGTCTTTTACGCGAGCTAACACATCTTCCATTGTCTTACCACCGGCATACGGTGTAGACTTCTTAGAACCCTTAAATCCTGCTTTTCCAGCACTACCCCATGCAACTACGTTTCCTGTCGGATCTGTAATCGAGATAATTGTGTTGTTATAAGTAGAAGTGATGAAAATTTTACCTTTTGGTAGCTTTGCCTTAGACTTCTTCTTTTTGCTGGATTTGATCTTGCTGGATATATCAGCAGCCTCGGTAGTCGCTTCGGTAGAAGTCGATACGTCTGGAGTGGTCAATTCCTTTTCTTCAGTTGTAATTGTTTCTTCAGCCATTAATTTAAATATTTAGTAAATACATTAGTATTCTAAACTTTCAGAATTCACCACATGCGCGGCATTTTCCTCGGAAGCTTGGAGGCGTATGTACAATACGCCGACAAACTTCCGAGGAAAATAACCATGAAGTCGGTGAAAGCTGTATTACAGTTTGGTTTTGCCCGAACTGATACAGCGTTTCTGGAAGTTTAGGTTTTGTCTGAGGCTTTCTTACGGCCAGAACCTGCAGTGCGACGAACATTACCATGACGAGTACGAGAATTGGTTTTGGTTCTCTGACCACGAACCGGCAAGCTTTTCTTGTGACGGGTGCCGCGGTAACTACCGTTTTCTTTCAGAGTCTTGATGTTAAGCAAAACCTGTTGTTTTAAGTTACCTTCAGTCTTGAAATTTTTATCAATGAAGTCACGGATTGCATTCAGTTCGTCTTCAGTGAGATTCTTGGTGCGAGTGTCTGGGCTAACTTTAGTTGCTGCCAAGGTTTTTTTCGCCAAGGTCGGACCAATACCGTAAATGTATTGCAACGATGCTTCTATTCTTTTTTCGGTTGGAATATTTACTCCGGCTATACGAGCCATACTGTTTATTGATTAATTACTTATCCATTAAAAAATCGCCAAAGGATTAACCCTGACGTTGTTTATGCTTAGGTACTTCGCAAATAACGAAAACTCGTCCAAATCTTTTGACGATTTTACATTTCTTGCAGATAGGTTTTACGCTTGCTCTAACTTTCATAGAAATTATCCTTAATAGCTTTGCTACTAATTGAGGAAAGATTGCTCTTTCCACAGCCTCGGTATAATGCCGGGCCGGTTAATAAAATTGTAATTATTTAAGTCTGCGAGTGATTCTTCCCTTAGAAAGATCGTACGGTGTGACTTGTAGCAAAACCTTGTCACCAGGTAACACGCGAATACGGTTCAACCTCATTTTTCCAGATAAATGACCAATAATCATCTGCCCAGCGTCCAATTGAACGCGAAAAACAGCGTTAGGTAAACTCTCGATGACTTTACCCTCTAGTTCGATAGTCTGGTTTTGTTCGGTACTCCCCAAATTCTTGGTTTCCTTTAATTGACAAATTTCCCTAATTTTAACAATGCTTTACAGTTTTGTCAAACCTGTATTGCCTATATTTGACAAAAATATATAAAGTCAGTATAATACAAAAAGTTAATTTAATATTTTGGAGGAAATTAAATGGAAAATTTATTCAATGTATTCAAAGACATATTCATGGTGATGTGTATCTTTAGAGATGGAACAGGAAATTCTACAGGAAAGACATACCAGCCTATAGAAGAGTCAAAAATGAAATTTAGTGGTAATGAATATAATATTGTTTCAACTTTACACCCATCGCAATTCAAGAAAGGATTTAAGGAAAATAGAGCATATGGGTATTCTAATTGCCCATCAATAGAGACTTTTCTCATTCAAGCTCAAAACTTGGATGAGGTAAAGGAGCATCCGCATATTAAAGGATACATACAATCTTGTGCAAATAATAAAGCCCGCTTTATGAATGAAGGGGCATTAATTAACGCATTAGACTGCTGGTTAATAATCAAAATTTACGAGTGTGAATTGACTCCATATAATGAGTCAAACACTTCAGGATTCTTTTTCCCGAGTTTACCGTTAGAAACAATTGAGATAGGGTTTAACGACTGGGAATAGGATTACATTATTTTCAATAAGACGAAACTTAACTGCTTCGTCTTATTTTTCTACTTCAATATGGATTTTACTACCAAGACGCGGGAAGGTGGACTGCCAAGATGGCGCTAAGCGAATATCAACTTTCTCGATGTCTTGATTGGTTAAGAGCATATCCTGGGCTTCTTGCTTAGATTTGCCTGTAAGTTGGGTAATAATTTGCTGAGAATCAATGACTGGTAGTGCCTTGCTTTCATAATGCACAGCAAGCTGTGCAGTCCCTGCGGCAAAATCAGAGCTCTTCAATTGATTAATTATCGTATCTGAGCTTGCATCTTGCAACACTTTATCACTCCCTAAGCTTTGCTGCAGCCTACCCCGCACGATGGCTTTTAAATCATCTTGATTGAATGCTAAGCCAGTGATCTTAAAGGTACCATTAGCGCTGAAGGTTGTAGCTTCAGTACCTTCTGGTTTATCGGGGACAAAGCTTTGCACCTCCACAGTATACGTACCCTCTACTAATTTCCGATTATTAGGGAGATTACGATTTATTTCTTCGACAGCTTTTTCAATGAGTTGCTTTTGCGCTGCATCTAAATCTTCCTTAGATACCTGGGACACAAAGCGAGATGCGCCCCCTATCACCTGCGTAACGGTTTTTGCATACAAGCGCTGCGGCTGACTGCCGAACGATTGATTAGTGATTTCCAAACGCGTACCTGCTGGCAAGTTAAAATCTTCACCGCTATCACCTGCGACAATATCGGCAACAGTTGCTTTGCTGTCATTATTCGGGCCATCTAACGCCACAATACTGCTTTGATCGCTGGTAAAGTAATACGACTTGCTTCCGGCGGTAAGCACTGTAGTAGAAGCTCGTAAATTTAAAGGGCTGCCGGTCAAGTTATACAAGGCTATTCTTCCCTGTGCTTTCGCGCCCACTTCTTTTTTTCCATTTACATCAAATGTTTCACTTGCAGATTTTGTATCCGTGACAGACGTAGCCGGCAACGTAAGAAG
>CAYVGX010000071.1:0-3879 GCA_964451015.1 uncultured Candidatus Saccharibacteria bacterium
ATGAAATATGTATGCTGCTTCAGGTACACGACGAATTAGTGTTCGAGATTAAAGACAGCGAAGTAGAGAAGTGGATATCAAAAATAAAACCTATCATGGAAAATACAATCAAGCTTTCAGTGCCTGTACTTGTAGAAGCGAAAATCGGGGATAATTGGGGCGAGATGGAGAAAGTGAAATAAAAAAGAAGCGGCCAAATGGTCGCTTTTAAGTTTGCTAAAATTTTTTCTGCCTTATATTAGGAATTTTTAGATAGTTGTATATTTAGAAATTTTGCTTTTTTTGCAAAATCATTCAATATAATTTTATTATTTAACAGAAATAGCATTTCTACTATTTGTAAACACAAGGTTATATCTGAAGCTATGTCTGATTACTCCTTTGTAATATTCGTAAATGACCCTTCTGCTCTGAACTGGAATTTATCCGTCGAAGTTACGAATTCAAAACTAGTAAAATGCAACTGTCCCGGGTATGGATTAAAAGAAACCTTTTTTTGCAACAAAAGATAATATTTCTGTAATCTATGTATTGTTACAGAATATGCAGGATTTGTTATTTTTAGTTCTGAATATGTAATCCAAATTTTTGTAAATTTCCAAATCAAAATTTGTGTTTCATTCAAAACTCGTGCCATAGGATGATTAGAAGATTTAGCCGCTTCTAATACATATTTGTCTTTAATGTAAAGACTTCCGTTCAATGCCTGATTAGGTAATAGTGGTTGCATAATTCCTCCTGTGGAAAATTATATAGAAAATAATTGTATTATTCAAGTAATTTAAAACCGCTCATCTGAGCGGTTTTGATTATTTAGCGGAAAGCTTATTAATAGCTTTTGCGAGTCTGGATTTTTTGCGGGAAGCAGTGTTTTTGTGAAGCACATTCTTCTTTACTGCTTTATCGATTGCGGAGAAAGCTTTTTTCAAGTTTTCTACTGCTTTAGCAGAGTCACCAGCTACGGTTGCTTGCTTGGTAACTTTTACTGCAGACTTGAATTTAGACTTAGTACGCAAGTTGATAGTATTGCGGCGACGGGATTGTCGCATGGCTTTGGAAGCCGATTTAGTATTTGGCATATATTAGTTTCGAACTTACAGCTTTGGCTAATTTCTATGTCGTCAGCTGCGCTGCTCATTCACCGTAGAGTACTACGGCTCATTCGCTGCTCGCTGTCTCCTCGAACTTAGCTCAAATCTGAAAGTTCTTAATCTTTTAAAATATTAACGAACAGTCATGATTCCTTCTCTTCCGAGACACAGAATAAAGGAATGACTTGTGCTAGTGTACCATTTATAGACTGTTTTGGCAAGACTACTTTTTGTTCTTCAGTTTTTGTAATTGTTCTATTTCTGTGATGCGGTCGCGGATTTTGGCAGCAAGTTCGAACTCGAGGTTGCGGGCCGCTAAGTCCATTCGGTCATTTAACTCTTCCAAATACAATTTTAATTCATCTTTGTTTAACCGGCCCGGCTCGATATCTGGAATAGCTAATTCTTGTGACTCCTCTTTTTTACCTGCCATACGACTTTCGGCTATCTTTTTGATAATACTCGCCGGTGTAATGCCGTGTTTCGTATTGTATGCTTCTTGAATTTTGCGGCGACGGGTGGTTTCATCGATAGCGCGCTGCATCGATCCGGTCATACGGTCTGCGTACATAATAACTTTCCCATGGAGATGTCGCGCTGCGCGCCCCATAATTTGCATAAACGATGTTTCACTGCGCAGAAAGCCTTCTTTGTCCGCATCTAAAATTGCCACTAAGGAGACCTCTGGTAAATCGAGACCTTCACGAAGCAGGTTAATGCCAATAAGTACGTCGTACACACCAAGGCGCAGATCGCGTAAAGTTTCTAGGCGATCAAAAGTTTCTACTTCACTATGTAGGTATTGGGCTTTGATGCCATGTTCAGTAATATAGCTAGCAAGTTCTTCTGCCATGCGCTTGGAAAGCGTGGTCACTAACACGCGCTCGTTATTTTTGATGCGCTCACGAATTTGCTCTAATAAATGATCGACTTGGTTTTTGATTGGTTGGATTTCTATCAATGGATCAAGTAAGCCGGTCGGACGATTGATCTGCTGTACTACGGTGATATCTTTCAGTTCCTCTGGTGAAGGAAGCTTGGTTTTTGTATTACCGATAACTTCATTTTCCAGCAAACTCTTTTTTAGTTCGTATGGGCCTGGTGTAGCAGACACATACACAACCTGATTGACTTTGCCTTCAAATTCGGAAAACTGCAGCGGACGGTTATCGAGCGCAGAGGGTAAGCGAAATCCATAATCCACTAAAGTAGTTTTGCGAGATCGGTCGCCATTGTACATTGCTCCGATTTGCGGAATAGTTTGATGGGATTCGTCGATGAATAGTAAGAAGTCATCGGGGAAATAATCAATGAGTGTAGAAGGAGGATCGCCTGCTGCGCGGCCATCCATATGACGAGAATAGTTTTCGATACCCGCCACGAAACCGGTATTGGACAGCATTTCTAAATCAAAGTTGGTGCGCTGCTCTAAGCGCGCTGCTTCTAAGATCTTTCCTTCTTTCTTTAACTCTTTTACTCGAGCAGCAAGTTCTTCGCGAATTTTTTCCATAGCTTCTTTTACTTTATCTTCTGTGGTCACGAAATGCTTGGCTGGAAAGACTTTTATGTATTTTAAAGATTCTAAAGTTTCACCGGTGATGAGATGACGTCGCTCAATTTTTTCGAGTTCATCTCCAAAAAATGACACCGTGATCACTGTATCCTCGGAAGCTAAAACGATTTCTAAAGTATCACCCTGTGCGCGGAAGGTAGACCGGTGCAAATCGTAGTCATTGCGGCTGTATTGTAAGTCAGTCAGGCGGCGCAGTAACTTGTCGCGCTTATAATTTTTTCCTACATGAAGCTCTAAAGACAGATCTAAATAATCTGCCGGGTTGCCTAAACCATAGATGCACGATACGGACGCAACGATGAGTACATCCTTTCGGCTCATGAGGGAAGTTGTCGCTGCATTGCGCAGTCGGTCGATCTCTTCGTTAATCTGAGTGTCTTTTTCGATGTAGGTGTCGCTACGGGGAATATATGCCTCCGGTTGGTAGTAGTCGTAGTAAGAGACAAAATAGTGCACTGCATTGTCTGGGAAAAATTCCTGAAATTCGCTAGCTAGTTGTGCAGCCAAGGTTTTGTTATGGCAAATCACCAAAGTTGGCTTTTGAATCTTATCTACGATATTTGCCATGGTAAAAGTCTTTCCGCTGCCGGTCACGCCGAGCAGAGTTTGGTGCTTGTACTTTTCTTCCAAAGATTTTACTAAGCCTGCTATTGCAGTAGGTTGGTCGCCGGAAGGTTTATATTTTGTATGTAGGTTGAACTTCATAGGTATGTATATTATATAGAGCAATTGACGAAAGTGCCATACGGGACTATAATTTGTAGTTGTTACCAATAGGGGGAAATATGTTTAATATACAGAGTTTATTAAGAGAAAATTTAGGAAAGCAAATTATTCGACACTTTCCCGGATATGAAAAATTTACCGGAAGTAATATATCTGAAAATTTTGCTTTAGAATTAGAACCTGGAGTGAGTCAAGAAACCATAAAAAATATTATTATAGATTCCTGTCATCGAAAAGAAATCCCAGTGGAATTTTTTGGAGCGGACTATTATATAAAAACCACAGATGGTCAAAATATAAACATCACTGCGCTGCTTATATCTAACCCAAGAGAGTTAACTCTTGAAGTTACTTCCAGAATATTCTAACTAGTTTATTAAAGGCTGCGTTCAAGTTAAGCGCAGTCTTTTTCTTATACTCTTGCTTTTTTAACAGATTTGTGGTATGATGTGGTGTTCTAGTCTAACTAGGCGTGGATTTAAAAAATTT
>CAYVGX010000072.1:0-3827 GCA_964451015.1 uncultured Candidatus Saccharibacteria bacterium
CTAATACATTGCTGCGGGTGAATATGTAAGGGTCGTGGATGCTTCTGTCGACATGACTTTCTGCAGCAAAATGCACTACGCAATCTGCGCCTGTCATGGCTTGTTTTACAGTTTCCGGATCTGTAATATCTCCTTCGATAAAAGTGATGTCTGATAAAATCGGCTCCAAAGTCTTTTTGTTGCCAGCATAAGTAAGCTTGTCTAGAACTGTAATATGGTCTTCAGGGTGATTTTTCCGCCAGTAATAGACAAAGTTTGAGCCAATAAATCCGGCTCCGCCAGTAATAAGTAGTTTCATAAAGGCATTATAACAAAGGCAAAAAAAACAGGCGAGAACAAATTGTTCTGCCTGAAAAGGAAATATTTATTAACGAGTTAGTAATTACCACAGCTAATATACACAGTGTTTATTTTGCTACTGGGTGGTTCCCCAGTAGATTTGTTAGTCCACCAATCACCAGCCACGCAAAGACCAATGTTGTGTAGTCGCTGATTACGCAGCTCAATCAGATTTCCTGGGCTTTTATAGAATTGGTCTGTGTAACCTTGAGTATCCATATGATCATCGTTTGCTAGAAATTGAACTTCTAGGTCACGCACTGCATTGTGTCCAGCGATATGGTTATAGCTGTTCCACCCGAGGGAAATTGTTCCGAGAATAAAAATGACAATTCCTAGAAATGCAACTAATGGAGCAGATAACACCTTCGTCGGTAAATTCATTAATTTAATAGCATAGCTGATTGTTATGCCACAAAAAAATAGTAAACAAATTGTGGTCCAGTTATAGAACCATACGTAAATTAATTCAAAGATAGTTTCTAACATTGTAACCTCCTTTTGGCTGGCCTTATTATGCCTTAAATTGAGTATTTGGTCAACTGTCACCTGCTTGGAAAATTGATATACTATAGATATGTCTAAGGTCGCATTGATTCAGGTTGTTTACAATTCTAAAAAGTTTATCCCGATTGTATTCCCAAAAGTTTTTGAGCAGACTTTTAAGGATTTTGAATTTTATGCAGTCATTGCCAAGAGCGAAGACGGCTCTAAAGAATATATTCAAGAGCATTTTCCTCAGGTCAAAATTATTGATCCTGGGTACAACATCGGGTTTGCAAAAGGTCATAATCAGTTATTTGAAGAACTTGATTGTGAATTTTTTCAATTGATAAATCCTGATTTGGTTCTGACACCGAACTTCGTAGAAGAAATGCTAAAAGGTTTTACAGCCCCTAATGTAGGTGCAGTGAGTGGAAAAATTTTGCACTATGATTTTGAGAAGAACGAAACCACCAATATCATTGATACCACTGGCGTGGTAGTTGCTAAATCCGGACGCGGCGGGGATCGGGGCCAGCATCAAGTCGACGAAGGTCAATTCGACAATCAAACCAATTTAATTGCTGTGTCTGGTGCAGCTGCTATGTATCGTAAAGCTGCATTGCGAGATATTCGATTTGTTCGCCAAGATGGTAGTTACGAATATTACGATGAAGATTTTCATTCTTATTGGGAAGATGTAGACTTATCACTACGGATGATAAATGCCGGCTGGAAAATTAAGTATCAACCAGAAGCAGTTGCTTATCATGGTCGCGCAGTTGGTTCGCAAATCAGTGGTTATAAAAAAGTTTTTGCTTTTATCAAAGCGCATCGCAAGCATAGTCTGTGGATCCGGCAGCTCAATTACAAAAACCATATCTTTTTACTTCTGAAAAATTTTCCAAAGCTATATCCAGAGTTTTTATTCCGCGAATTTTTTTATCAAGTATTTGTATTATTATTAGAAACTGCAACACTTAAAATTCTTCCTCGTTTTTTTAAAGAATTGCCTATAATGTGGCAAAAACGAAAATATATCCAAGCTCATCGAAAAATTTCTGTAGAAGACATGGAGAAGCTATTATCATGAAACTATCAATTGTTATTGTTTTATTTAATTCGGGCAAAGTAATCGAAACTACTTTAGATGCAGTATATGCTTCCATTGTAAATTTTGATTATGAAGTTTTAATAGTAGACAATGCTTCACCAGACAATTCGGTCGAAATAGTAAAGCAAAAGTACTTGTCGCAGCCTGCTATTGCCGCTAAAACTAAATTATTTTTCCATGAAAAAAATATGGGCTTCGGTATTGGCAATAATACCGGTATCATGAACGCGCAAGGCGAGTATACTTTATTGCTCAATAGCGACACCAAATTATCTCCAGAAAATGTGCAAGTAATGGTAGATTTTATGGATTCTCGCAAAGATGTAGGTGGCGCCACTTGTAAGTTAATAAAAGCAGACGGCGAAATAGATCCGGCCAGTCGCCGCAGCGAACCAAATTTTGCCCGATCGTTTTTTCGCTTATTCGGTCTGCAAAAATTATTTCCTCGCTGGTTCGGCGGTTATAATATGCTTCATAAAAACCCGGATGAAGAAACCAAGCTAGATTCGTGCAGTGGCGCTTATTTGCTGATGCCGTCTCATGTGGTGAAGCAGGTGGGAGGCTTTGATAGTCGTTTCTTTATGTATGCAGAAGATTTGGATTTGTGCCGTAAAATTCGCGAGGCGGGATATAAAATTTGGTGGTACCCAAAAACTACGTGTATTCACTTTCGCGGACAGTCTACTAAACATACCCCGCAGAAAATGATTTACGCGTTTTATGAAGCAATGTGGCTCTACTATAAGAAATGGTACAGTCGCAAGTATTGGTATGTTATGGATATACCAGTTTTATTAGGCTTAAGTATATTGTATTTCTATAAAACACTTCGAAACAAGATGCTGCCCAAAGACAAGCAATTCGTGAGCAAATCTTGACTTTATGATAAAATTATTGTAAAATAAGTTTTTAAGATTTTATATGCCAGACGATAACAAGTATCCAAAAAGCAGTCCTGGAGTCGCCAAGTTATTTAAGCTCGATCAAAACAATACCGAGCCTAAGATTCCCGACAGTACCCAGGAACCAAACGCGAATCATTCCAGTTTCGCAGAACCAACAGCTCCGCCGCCTGTTGATTTGCCAGTGATAGAATCTATTGCCCCGGAACCTGCTGCCGAACCAGCAGATCCGGCGGTAGTGTCTGCGGCTAAGCAGACTTTGTTTCCTATAGAAACTCTTGAAGCAGAAGAGAAAAGTGCTGCCGCAGAATCAGATTTGACCCCGCTCGATGTGGGAAGCGAGGCTGCTGTTGTTAATCCATTATGGCGCTGGACTAAGGCGCTACTACCTTGGATCGCGATTTTTGGCATTGCGGTCGGGTTGTATTTTTTCTACTTTAGCGATTTTACTTTTTACTCATTGTTCAAGAAAGACACTTTGACTATTGAAACAGTGTCTGACAACGAAGCTGTGAATGCCAATTTGGAACAGTTAAAGACAGATGTAAAAAGTGATTATGATGCCTGGATAAAAAGATTCTTTGCTAACGTGAGTGATGACTCAATTATTGCCATGGATGCGGATGTTTCGGGGAATGGTTTAACTAACCTAGAAAAGTATTTATTGAATTTAAATCCAAAAGTATATTCCACGAGAGGTGGTAGTGGAGACGGACAATTGGTGTTAGAAGGAATTAATCCGTGGACCGGTAAGCCGTTTACAGACAAGCAGAAGGGCTTGATTGAGAAATATATTAATCCTGAGTTGATCAGTAACCGCATTACCGCAGCAGCAATTACGCGGGGCGTTACCAAATATTCTCAATACGTGAATCCAGATTCGCCTTATTATATAGATCCGCAAACCTTGAGCCAGCTTGGCGACGGCAGCGCGGTTGTGGTTACTCCGACACAGATTAATACCACTAATACCACACCTTCAAATGGCG
>CAYVGX010000073.1:0-2486 GCA_964451015.1 uncultured Candidatus Saccharibacteria bacterium
CATGATTTACCTCAATGCGCAACGCTTGATAAATTCTTCGGGCTGCATCCTGCCAAAAATGTTTCTGTGGTTTCGGTAGAGCATTCTGAATAGATTCGTTGAGGTTAGTAGTATACTTGATCTCATTCCCCGACTCGCGTTGATGCACAATTTCTTTAGCAATGCGCGAACTGTATTTTTCTTCACCGTAATCGGCAAATAAACTCGTTAGTTCTGCTATGGTCCAATGATTTAAAATAAAGCGTGCATCAGGCAGTTGAGATGAAATATCGAAGCGCATATCGAGCAGCTCTTTTTTCTGGAAACTTATACCCCGCCCCGATTGATCTAGTTGATAACTCGACAAGCCAATATCTGCAACAATACCATCAATGTCTTTAAACGCGTGTTTTTTTACATGATGGTCGATGTCGCGAAAATTTCCGTGAGCTAGCACCAAACGATCTGTTTTAGTAGTAAGCGCGGCAGCATGTTCCAAAGCCTTTTCATCGAGGTCAATGGCCAAAATTTTTCCATGTGGTGCAGACTGCGAAAGTAAACTTTTAGTATATCCCGCACCTCCAAGAGTTGCATCTACATAGTTGTGGTCAGCTTTAGGCTCTAGGTGTTGTAAAACTTCTTGTAAAAGAACTGGTATATGTGAATATGCAGGCATTAGACTTTAAGGTCCCCAAGCTGTTCAGCTATTTCGTTACTATTCTTTTCTGTTTGAGCCTTGTATTTATTCCAAAGCTCTTCGCTCCAGAGCTCGATACGGCTATACAAACCGGCAAAGACGATCTTCTTGCCAATCATGGCATACTCTTTGAGGTAGCCCGGCAACACGATACGGCCTTGCTTGTCGATATCGCAGTCCATTGCTCCTGCAAGCATTAAACGGGAAAAAGCGCGGGTGTTAGCAGTAGAAATTGGGAGACTAGCTAACTTTTCTGCTAACTTTTTCCATTCGTCTAATGTATACAGAACCAAGGAATTGTCTAAACCACGAGTTACGACAACTTTAGATTTAAGATTAGGGCGGAACTTGGCTGGAATATTAACTCGTGCTTTATCATCAATCGTTGCATTGTATTCACCTATAAACATAATTACGCCTTGGAGCGGAAAACCCAGAAGGGGTTTTCCCCTTCCAACGCTCGCTATCGCTCGCCGCCTCCCCTTTCCGGAGGCTATCTCGTCCCGGGCAGAGCCCGATGACTCGATGCTATTAAATTTTCCACTTTAACCCACTTTGTCCCACTTAAAATCATTATAGCCCACATTTGCCCATTTCGGAAGCCCCATACCCCACTTTGAAAATAAAAAAACCCTTTTATTTAAAAAGGATTTTTATAATTTACTATATTACTTTAAAACTATCCACAAATCATAAATATTTTGATTATTTCAAGCGAAGACCGTATAACACCACACCGCAAGCCACGGAAACATTTAAGCTCTCTTTTTTGCCGAACATAGGAATTTCTATGATATCATCCATGAGTTCCAGTTCTTTTTTGGTAAAGCCTTTGGTTTCTTCGCCAAGCACAATAGCCATTGGAAACTGCGGCTTATATTTTGAGAGTAACTGCGTTTGAAAAGCAACATTATTTTCTAATGCTGCCACGCGCACACCGCTAGCCTTGAGCTTCTTTATAACGCGGACCAAAGACTTATTCTTTTCCCACGCCACATACTCCTCTGCCCCCAGTGCCACTTTGGCAATTTTAGAATCTGGAGGGCTACCCGTATAACCGGTTAAAAAAACTTTACTCACGCCAAAGCTATCTGCTGTGCGAAAAATCGCACCAACATTATGGAGCGAACGAATATTATGAGCAATGACAAATAATTCTTTTTTCTGCATATGATACAAGACCCCGGAAATCGAACGTCGATTTCCGGGGTTCATTTTATCTTAAAACTTACTTTCCGCTCCGTGCTAGTACTTCTTTAGCTTTATCTACAATTTGATCGATCGATTGTTCACTCTTGAGCAGATAATCAGTCACCCCAGCTTCTAAAATCTTGCTAATCGTAGCTGGATCACTTAAATTCGTTAGCATCACCACTGGTGTATGAGCAATGTCTTCATGAGACTTCATTTCCCACACCACACCAATGCCGTCTAATTTTGGCATCATGATATCTAATAATACGATATCAGGCTTCACTTCTTGGATTTTTGCTAATGCCTCTTCCCCATCGTACGCAGGAGTAGCTTCGAATCCAGCTTGAGTAAACCCTTCGATTAACGAGGTCGAAATCATTTTATCATCTTCAGCACAGACTATTTTTGGCATGATATATATAATTACTGGTCATTTGCTTATGTAGAAATAAGCGCTATTGTATTATTTTTATTATAGCTTAGCTTTTCAAAGTTATCCACAATTCCGTCACATGGGCAAGCTAAATGAAAAAGTAGAACCTAAATTCTCACCAGGACTTTCTGCCCAAATTTTACCGCCATGGGCATCGATAATCCCCTTACTTACCACCAAACC
>CAYVGX010000073.1:2586-3821 GCA_964451015.1 uncultured Candidatus Saccharibacteria bacterium
GCCTGAGGCTTAAAAGCCTCAATCTCGTCGTGAATAATAGAACTCAAATCGTATTCTTGAATATTAAGATCGAATTTACCGGCTTCAATTTTAGCAACATCCAAAAGGTCGTTTACCAAATCGAGCATATTGGTAGCGGAAATATCTATATTAGTGACACTGTCTTTTAACTTAGCTGCCTCAAGCTGACTTGCAGCTCCCTGCAAGCTTTTTAGTAACGATTCGCTCGACCACCTTACTGCCGTCAATGGTGCGCGCAGCTCGTGCACCATCATGGCTGTAAATTCTTGACGCAACTTCTCTAAAGATTTTTCCGAAGTAATATCATGCAGCACTATCGCCGCGCCGCGCTGCTGGCCAGTATGATCCCGGACAGGGGTAATAGTGATCTCTAAGGCTTTGTCCTTTAAAATTAAGTCCTGAATAGTAAGAGGTATGCTTTTTGCCAAAGATTCTTCAATTTTTGTGCGTAAATCCACTTTGCCGGCAAGCGCATCGATAATATCAAACATCGTAATATCTCTGCCTACAGGCAAAGCGAGCAAATCTACCACTGCCGGATTGTAAATCTGTAGTTGATTTTCCAAATCTACCATCAATACACCGTCGGTCATAGCAGCAATAATGCCAGTGAGTTTGCCTTTCTCGCTTTCCAGCATGGTCTGCAATTTCATGACCGCGAGCGATGCTTGGTTAGTAATAGTGAACAATACGGCAGAATGATTCCAATCGTACAACCCTGCCCGTGAAGAAGAGATATTGATTAATCCTAAAAGTTCATTATTGATAACGACCGGAATGTTGATATAAGATTCAACTTTAACATCTAACTCGTCGTTTAAAATCGAACCACCGATACGGTCGTCGATTTTCATATTATAATTCTCGGACTGACAAATAGTTTCTGTGGCCCGGATCATATTCTCTTTCACCTGTTCAATAAAACGATGATTCACTTCCTTATGAACATGGCATTTAAATATGGTTGCATCAGTATGACTGTATAGCATGAACGACACTGTATCGTATTCGAGCAAATTACCAATCGAATTGGTGACAATTTCTATAATTTTATTGCCTTCCAACGAATAGCCAATACGCTCGCTAATTTCCTGCAACACTTGAATTTGATACATATGCTGCTGCAGCTGCATAGATTTGTCAGCTTTAGTCTGCAGCTGGCCCCGCTCACGGTAAATACGCCGCAGATATACTGCTAAAACCAAACCCAGCAA
>CAYVGX010000074.1:0-3788 GCA_964451015.1 uncultured Candidatus Saccharibacteria bacterium
CGCTTTATGGCGATTGCCAAAATCATTAAAGTAATCACTGAAGCCAAAATAATCAAAAAGATTTTTTCTTCCCAAATTTTTGTATTGATTGAGGTGCCGAACAATGTAACCTGAGCGCCTTCTACATTACCATTCAAGGTTTGGTTTAGATGATGACTAAACTGGGCGACCGGTTCTTGATGCATTCGGTTTTCGATATCCTGCACCTGAATGGTTAAGTTATCATTTGGACCGATAGCCGACAATGGAATATGTCCGGTCCACACACCCTCATGTAATGGATCAAGTAAAATACTACGCTCCCCATAGAAGGCTAGCACCTTGCTGGCGTTCTTTGAAGCAGTTACTTCGATATATAGTTCACTGCCCTGCAAAGAAGTTTTAGTATCGATAATTTCCAATGGCTGCTCTTCTGCTTTCTGTGGCGCTTCAGTTGTTACTGGAACCGGGATCTGCTGCGCCGGAGTAATAGGCTGAGTCGGCACCACAGCTTTTGGTGCAGGCTCACTATGAACTGCTGTTGGTTGTTCTTGTAACTGAATCGGTGCGTTCAAAGGATTGCCAAACATTTGCACTACGATCGTAGTAGGATGATTATCGAATGTTCCCGATGCGATCCCAATACCGATTTCGGTAAAGTTGCCATTCAAAATGTTTGCGCGGTGACCAGGACTGTTCATCCAAGCGCTCTGCACATTTTCTGCTTGAGTGAAATCGATCGCCAGATTCTCCCCTGCAGTAGTGTAACTGTAGCCAACAGCCTTGATGAATGACCATGGCGTTGAGCCATCAGGAGTATTATGAGAAAAATATTGACGCGCTAGCATATCGTTGGCTTTATTCTGCGCTGCCTTAGCGAGCAAGCTACTAGTCTTCAGCTCCCCGAGATTATTTTCGGCGCGCGCACTGTTAGCCAGACTCACGATAGTTTCGGATGTGATTGCCGAAGCATCTGTTACCTGCGCCGGACTAAACACAACCAATGAGACACCCATAATTTTGATACTCAAAACCAAAATCGAAAGCAAAGCCAAAAAACGATGGCTCAGCATGTGAGGATGATAATTGTTGCGTTCATGAGGAATGACATGATCATGAACGGACACAGCCACCTTCTTAAAGGTTGGAAACTCAAGAGATCCAAAAGCCTCTGAAACGGGCAGATACGCAGATAGATTATTCATTTGTGTTTTTATTTTTGTTTCAAAGCTGAATAATTTTGTTCAGCCGAATTTCACTGTTATTATTATAGCATGATTTAATAAAAAAATCAACCTCCGAAGAGGTTGATTTTTAACGCCGAGGTTGTACAACAGTGATCGAATCGTACAAGGCAGTGTCTTGGTTGATGTCAGTAATCATAATGTAACTGACTAACGACACACCTGAGATCAATAAGAACACAATTGTCCATATGAACCAGCGATGGTTTGGTTGAGTAATCGTTGGTGTTTTCATGAAATAAATTTACTATTAATTAAATTATATCATACTATTTACTCGAGCATCAGCAATAACCACATAATAATAATACCAATCAAGAATGCCGCGATCTGCCCTATAGACTTTTTAACAGATTTTTCCTTATGAAGATCCGGAATAATATCAGACATGGCTATATACACAAAGCTTGCTCCTGCAAAAGCAAGTAGAAAAGTTGGTGCATCTTCAATACCGGGTACAAAAAATAATACAATTGCCGCTCCTACAATAGCAGTAAGCGCAGATACGAAATTGTACAGCAAAGCTTTAGCTTTACTCCATCCCCCGTGTACCAAAATAGCAAACTGACCGATCTCCTGAGGGATCTCATGAAACACGACAGCGATAGTTGTCGCAATACCCAATGGTACACTCGCAAGGAAACTCGCTGCAATGATCAAGCCGTCTATAAAATTATGCAGTGCGTCTCCAAAAATTGTTAAATAGCGTGTGGCGTGAATATCTTCGTCATGACCATCATGAGCATGATGCCAGAGAATATATTTTTCCAGCAAGAAAAAGATCACCACTCCTAACAGAAAATACATTCCTGTAGTCGGAGAAAATTCTTTCTCACTGAGCTCGGGGATAAGATGTAAAAAAACATCCCCCAATAATGCGCCTGCAGAAAAACTGATTAAGTAATGCAGCATGCGACTTAACCACTTGTCACTGATACCGAGAGTAAACACTCCTACTAAAGAAATAAGGCTTACTATGATAACACTGACAAAGGTATATACATGAATATCGAACATAAAATTGCTCACTATTAATAATCGTACGGATATAGAAATTATAAAGTAGGGTTACTAGAAATGCAAAAAAGATTTTAGTAACCCTGTGATATATCAGCGTTGTAATGCTATCTCTCCAAAATAATTAGGATCAGTTCCACATCGCATTGTTCTGCAGGATCGATACGTAGACCAGTAATAATTCCTTTCCACTTTGGGTGCTGCGCCATGAAAACAGTATTACTAAAACTACCGTTGGATAATATAGTGAATGACAAGCTCTTTGCTTCATCCCAGAAATTTTCATCTTTGGTGGTGAAATAAATTTTCCCGCGCCGATCTAAGCATTGATTAGCTAAATCTAAATATACTCCAGTGTAATCCGCTGCTTCTGCTGTAATAAAACTACTGCATGATTTTGACAATCCACAATTCGTATATCCCCCACGGCGAATATACGGATCTACTATACCATCCAGCCATAAAGCATTATTCGCAACTCCCCAACTTTGCAGGTTATAAATATCCCACAATTCTCTATTGTTATTTTCTGAAAACCGCCAGCGATACCCGCCTTGCAAAAATACAATCGGATTATACGTTTTGGACGTCACAGAAAAATCACTATCTTTGCTGTTTAATAAACCAGGATTAGGATACCAAGGTTCGCTGTTACCATCGTCTTTATCTATTTGATAATGCAAATGCGAGCCTGTTGAATTGCCGCTACACGGATCAACCGTAGCCTTACCGCCGCTCTTTCCTATAATTGTTCCCGCAACAACTGCATCACCTGGCTTTATTGGAACTCCGTTAGAATATTCTCTAGTGCGCATATGACCAAATACCTGAAACACACTCTCCCAAGATCGCAAAGGATGAAGAGATCTAATTACTACCAAACCTCCCCACGCATCATCGCACCGGGATATCATTACAGTGCCAGATAGCGGAGTAAAAACTGTTGTCCCCGAAGGAACTGCAATATCTACACCCGGATGTCGACCACAGCCTTCACCTCGGCAATTAGACTGTCCGCCGTTATCTTGGTTGTCTCGATATAAAGTAGTAAATACTGCAGTGCCAGTATACGGACTTCCTTTATACATGCCGTTATACTCTGGCATCGCACTTACCGGCTTGATAAAACCTTGCGCCCGAATCCCCAGACACGACCCCCAAAAAGCAAGCAAAAAGAAAAAACAGAACTTGTTCATATATCCTCCATACTTTTATATTAAGCGATTAGCTTAATTACATTTTAGAAAGACGTAGTTCAAGTTCTGTTTAAAAAAATTTCAATCTAAGATAAAACTTAAATTTTAAGCACTTAATAATACACATGTCCACAAAAAAACACCCTTGCGGGCGTTACATGAATGTTTAACAACTGTACAGTGATTGAAATGAAACCGACTACGAAGTCTTTGAGAATGCGCTAATTTTCGAAAAAATTAACGACGACCATCAGAATGTTCTGATACGAAACTTCGAAAAGTGCTCGCACAGAAAATTTTCCTTAGAAAGGAGGTGATCCATCGACAGCTTCCGCTACCGATGCCTTGTTAC
>CAYVGX010000075.1:0-1328 GCA_964451015.1 uncultured Candidatus Saccharibacteria bacterium
CTCATCAGCGGATTGCTCCACCGACGCGGCCTTCTGTACAGCCTGCTGGCCAAGAATCATCTCAAGCGAAACCTGTCCCACAGCCGCTTTCTATAAAGCCTGTGCGGCAGGAGATAAAACCAGCGACGAAGCCATCAGCTACTCAGGCGGTGCCTGTTAAAAAAGCAGAAGTACGTCAGGTGACTCCCGTAGTGCCTGTATTTTCCATTGAAAGCGTTGAAGATTTGGCAAAAGTAACTTCACAGGCGCTCGCTCAATCTTCCCGTAAAAATTTTTATATGATAGTTTCGCAATTAGCTAACCAACTAGGCTATTTTCAAACACTGCAATACATAGAAGCTAGTCCGTTATATAAGAGCTATTTGGAATACGGGAAGAAAAAATTATCCGGTGCAGATGAGAAAGCGTTACCACTAACTCAAGATGAATTTGAATTTATGACAGATATTTTATTATCTTTGAAAGTAAATCGAATGTAATTTGGTATAATTAATAGTACTGTAACATACATATGCAGTTTCCTGTCCCACAATTTACCGATGTAGAAGACAAGATCATCGCCGGCCTTACCTTTAAGCAATTTGCGATTGTATTTGGCGCAGCTGTGTTTACTTTTATTATATATACCATTTCTAAGAATGTACCGATTACTATCTTTGTAGGGGTAATTACCGGTCTTCCCGCGCTAGCTCTTACTTTTGGAAAGCTCAATGGGCGCCCGTTGTATGCGAGTTTAGGAAATTTTTTGCAGTTCTTGCTCGGGCCAAAATTATATATTTATCATAAGCAAGGCAAAGAGCCGATCGAAGCTTTCCATCCCACGCAGGTCGTAGAAGAAGTGAAAATTAAAGATGCGACCGAGACGACTAGCAAAATCAAACAGCTGAATTATCTATTGCAGCAGCAGCAGAGTGAAGAAGCGAAGTTAATAGATATTATTAAACAAAATCAAAATAACAAATCATAATGTTTGGATCTCCTGACAAACCAACGAGTACTCCTACGCAACAGTTTTTACTGTTGTCGGAAATTCGTGATGACTTAATTATCATGAATGACGGCACTTTGCGGGCTGTATTGGCTGTGTCCAGCACGAATTTTGATTTGAAAAGCGAAGAAGAGCAGAATGCGTTAATTTATAGCTACCAGCGTTTCTTGAATTCTTTAGAATTTCATATACAGATTTTGATGCAATCACGCAAAATGGATATTGCCGATTACACCGAAAAATTGCGCCAGTATATTGACAAGCAGGCCAATGAGCTTTTGCGTATGCAGACCCAGGAGTATGTGGATTTTATCGATCGCTTGGTAGAGTCGGCTAATGT
>CAYVGX010000075.1:1428-3762 GCA_964451015.1 uncultured Candidatus Saccharibacteria bacterium
CAACTCGGTTCCGATACTACTACTATTAAAGACATTCAAACCTAATGCTATGGGCTTATTTTCGTTAAATAAAACTGATCTTGATAAAAAGAAAGCCGAACTTGAGCATCTTAAGGGCGAGATTTCTGCTGATAAAAAATTAGCAGACGTAGAAAAGCAGTATCGCGAAGGTGTGACAACCTTAAAGGATTTGTTGGCGCCAAGCTCTCTTAAGTTCACTAATTCGTATTTCGAATTAAACGGCAAATTTGGCCGCAGTTTTTTTGTTTTGGCATATCCTCGGTTCCTGTCTTCTAATTGGCTCTCATTCGTGATCAATTCCGAAATCGCGTTGGATGTTTCTATGTATATTTATCCAATCGACTCCAGTATTGTAATGAAGAAATTAAAGAGCAAAGTTGGGGAGATTGGTTCTCAGATCACCATTGAGCAAGAAAAAGGCTTGGCGAGAAATCCACTTCTTGAAACTGCGTACCACGACGTAGAAGAGTTGCGCGATCAGTTGCAGCAAGGTGTAGAGCATTTTTTCCGCTTCGCACTCTATTTTACTTTATATTCCGATTCTCTTGAGCAACTCGATAAAGATTCTAAAGTTCTGGAAAGCTCTCTTGGTGCTAAATTAGTCGTCACCAAGCGCGCCTTGCTTGCGGTAGAAGCAGGTTTTAATTCCACCTTGCCACTCGGCCAGGATATGCTCGATGTGACAAATAATTTGAACACGAGTCCGTTGTCGAGTACTTTTCCATTCGTGTCCTCAGATTTAACTGGTAACGACGGCATCTTGTATGGAATTAATCGCCATAACAATAGTTTAATTTTGTTTGATCGTTTCCAAATGGAAAACGCTAACTCCGTGGTGTTCGCCAAGTCTGGTGCAGGAAAATCCTACGCGATTAAATTAGAAATTTTGCGTTCTTTAATGATTGGCATAGAAGTGATTGTGATCGATCCGGAAAACGAATATCAACATCTTGCAGAAGCCGTGGGTGGAACGTACATAAATATTTCTTTGAATTCCGATTTTCGCATTAATCCTTTCGATTTGCCTATCGGCTTGGAAGATGAAGATAAGTCCGATATTCTGCGCAGCGCTATTATCAACTTAGTAGGATTAATGGGCCTGGTGCTTGGCAAGCTTGATCCTACTGAAGAGGCGATTTTAGATAAGGCGCTATGGCAAACTTATGCTAAAAAAGATATTACTGAACAGAGTGATTTTGCGACTATGGAAATGCCGATCATGAGCGATTTGATTGAAATTTTAGGCGGCATGGTTGGTGGCGAAAGCCTTGCTCAGCGTTTGGGTAAATTTACCGAAGGTACTTTTAGCGGACTTTTAAATAATCAAACCAACGTAGTGCTTAATAATCAATTGCTAGTGTTTTCCATCCGCGATTTAGAAGATTCACTCCGCCCGATTGCCATGTATATTATTTTGGGGCATATTTGGAACGTGGTCCGCAGCGAATTAAAGCGCAGGATATTAGTACTGGATGAAGCGTGGATCATGATGCAGCACGAAGACAGTGCACGGTTTGTGTTCGGTATTGCCAAGCGTGCACGTAAATATTATTTAGGTTTAACAACTATTACTCAAGACGTGGCTGATTTTATGGCTAGTCCGTACGGCAAGCCAATTGTTACAAACTCATCTATTCAATTGTTGCTAAAGCAAAGTCCGGCAGCAATTGATGTGGTGGCAGAAACGTTCTTTTTAACTGAAGGGGAGAAATATTTATTGTTGGAAAGCGATGTGGGAGAAGGTATTTTCTTTGCTGGACTTAAGCATGCGGCAATTAAAATTTACGCTTCTTATGTGGAAGACCAGATTATTACCACCGATCCAAAGCAGCTTTTAGAAATAGAGGCGAGTAAAGAAGAGTTGTCAGATACACAAGTATAAATAGATGCCCCGGAAGTATACATTGCTTCCGGGGTCTTTCAGAATAGAGTTATATATGAGACTACTAAATAATACTATTTTTTCCACAGACGCTGATGTGGATAGTGAAGAAAATAATCAATTGGATTCCGAAAATGTTTTAGATGAACAAGATCAAGATTTTGATGTGGAAGAAGAAATAGAGAACCGGGAGAATGTACCAGCGGATGGCCCTGTGCAAGACTCATTTGAACAACGGAAGCAGGTAGCTAAGGAGCGGGCTATTAAATCGCGCAATCGCCAGTCCGCCGTAGGTAGTTATGGCAATCAAACGCCAAAAGTAGCTCCGCAAAGAAATGTGAACAGTATGCTCGCCAATAAGGCAGGTGGGCCAGGCAATGCCGCAGGTGATGGTAAGGGTATGGGTAATGGATCTAGTATCGGACGCCTTG
>CAYVGX010000076.1:0-3733 GCA_964451015.1 uncultured Candidatus Saccharibacteria bacterium
TGTCAATATGGCTAGTGCCTGAATACGGAATCTTGCAGCCAATGTATAAAGCTCAGCAGATTCCATTTCTACCGCTTTAACTCCATACTCTGCCCACTTCTTCCATTGCTCAGGATACTCATCGTTGTAAAATAAATCAGTAGAAAGTATATTACCAACGCTCGCAGTAAAGTGTAATTTTTGAGCAGCAGCTACTGCCCGACTCATTAAATCCCAATCTGCAACCGGTGCAAAATTCATTCCAGGAAAACGAAGGTTATTTATATTGGAATCAGTGCAGGCACCTTGAGCGATTACAATACTATTAACCGGTAATTCTTCTGTCAAAGAACCACAACTTCCGACGCGGATAATTCTTTTAACACCATAATTGTTAATTAACTCGTGGACGTAAATCGACAATGATGGCATTCCCATGCCAGATCCTTGAACCGATATAGAATGACCATCGTGTGTTACCCCCGTAAAACCCAGCATATTACGAACTGCATTATATTGGTTCGCAGTATGTAGAAAATTTTCGGCAATGAATTTGGCTCGAAGCGGATCACCAGGCATTAATAAATCTGCCGCAATCTGCCCTTTGTCAGTAGCCCCATTATGGGGTGTTGGTATTTTTTTCATTCTGTCTCCTTAATATCCCAAATATGGGATTCTCTATACTAACTTGTACCATTAACAAAGTCAATCATTAATATAATTTTATGGCAAAATCTCAACTCAACAATTTAAGCAAGCGCCAAATTTTGGAAAGCTTAATGTATGAACAAAACCAAAGCAATGCTACCTTGTCTCGGCTAATCACTGCCGTAGCCCGCACCGCTGGCATTGACCCGGAAAAACTTGCAGAAAACTTTATCGACGATAAAGCTAATCAAGAATTTGTAGATGCGTTTAACACAGGAGTAAAGGCAAAACATACCGCCATTCACAAAGACGAAGCGAATATCGCCGGCACCGAAGCTGTAGCAGAAAATCCTTCTAACGATACGCAAGAACCAGCAGCCTAATGTCTTATTACCAAAAAATTAAAAACTATTTTGGGTTAATCGTGTGGCCATTGTTCGTGTTTTCACTACACATTCTAAGCCAATCACTTGGAGCGTATCAGTATATCTCTTGGCTGGATACGCCAATGCATTTCTTCGGCGGGGCAGCAATTGCAGCTAGTAGCTATCATTTGTTTAAACATTTGGAAGACAAAAAAGAACTCAGCACTATCCCGTCCTTCAAATTTTTTATGGCTTTAGCCATAACTGCTCTCGCTGCGGTAATCTGGGAATTCAGCGAATACGGGGGCGATCTACTGTTCCGCACAGTGATGCAGCCCAGCATCTACGACACGATGAAAGATCTCTGCATGGGTCTTCTCGGAGCTACAGTGGTCAGTACTGTAAAATATATTAAAAAGAACTCGCACTAAGCGAGTTCTTTTTAATTGAATATTGACAAGTGTTATTAAAAGATATATAATAAATTTTCTGTGCGTGTACAGATCTAAAAATGAAGGAGGGAAATATTTTAATGATCAAAAGTAATTTTTTCTCGAAGATACTATTCTTCGTAATCATAGCTGAAATATGGTCAGCAGGGACTATAGTAGTCCGTAATACTACTGAAATAAACCATACTTTAAACAGTAGCGGACTTACCATTTTTGCTGGAGTAGTCGCCTTTTTAATGGTGACGAGGTTTTCATTATCACTAAAAAGATGGGATGACGGTCGAATACTTTTAGGAAAATCTATTAATGACATTTCATCACTAGCGGAAATTCTCTATCCGAGAATAGGAGCAGAGTTAATGAAAAAAAATATCATACCTACACTCTATAATTATTCTATTGCGTTAAATCACGACCTTAGAAAAATCGATACTGCTCCGTGTAATCCAAGACATATCACGGCTGAATTAAACAACATCATTCATCAATTAGGGTTAGAAATGATTTTAGACAATGCAGAAGAAAGAACTTGTTTAATGATAACGTGCGGGTTAAATGAAGTCACAGGAGGATGCCAGAGAATTCAAAATAGCAAAATGCCCACATCCATTGTTTGTATGATTAGAGTGATAGTGGCGACTTTTATTGCAGTATTATCATTGTTTTTGGATGGTCCTACTGCATTAATTCTAACGCCTATTATTTCTTTTACTTTAATCGGATTAGAAATCGCTGCAGAAGCTATGGAAGACCCCTTTGGCACGGATGCCACCTTTGACCATGACCTAGATCATATTGTAAAAAAATCAAAACTACCATCTCGGAAATTACTTTATAAATTGAAAAGCGCATTAGAAACATCAACTTCTAATACGCTTTTATTTTATTTAACATTGACGGCTTGGACCAAGTTCATGCGTTGCCCGAGCGGATGACCTGCTACCAGTACTGCTTTTTGACCTTTGGCAATGAGCTTGAGGCGTTTAGCCTGCGATACAAAGTGCGCTAGCAAGCCTTCTACATTTTTGAGGGATTTCAAATCATCAATATACAATGGCGTTACTCCCCAGAACAAGCACATTTGGCGATACACCTTAGGGCGATCGGTCATTAAAATAATTTGTGCTTCGGGGCGTTCCCTGGAAATAAACCTGGCAGTATAACCACTTTCTGAAGTACCAATAATCGCTTTCGCTCCCACACCTAAAGACAATTTATGAACCGCGGAGGCAATCAAGGAAGCCTTGCGATCATCTTCGTCTCGCCCCCCGTATGGCATGGCAGGCTTATCATCGTAAGGAGAATTCTCTGTAGCTTCGATAATGCGCTTCATTTCTGCTACGGATTCGACTGGGAAGGAGCCATAGGCGCTTTCGCCAGACAGCATAACTGCATCAGCTTGGTCGATTACTGCATTCGCTACATCAGAAACCTCGGCGCGCGTTGGACGCGGGTTACGGATCATAGAATCGAGCATTTGAGTTGCCACAATCACAGGCTTGGCAATACGGTTACATTTTTGAATAATATCTTTTTGAATAAGAGGCACTTGAGAATCTTCTACTTCTACGCCAAGATCGCCGCGTGCCACCATGATCGCATCCGTCACAGCTAAAATTTCATCGAACTTCTCTACTGCTTCGGCAAGCTCGATCTTCGCCACCACCATAGGACGCTTCTTATCTTTCGGCAAATACTTATCGATATATTTATTAATCTGTTCGATATCTTTTTTATTGCGTACGAAAGACAATGCTACAAAATCGACATCGTTCTGCAAGCCGAAGGCTAAATCTGCAATATCCTTTTTTGTGAAAATAGGAAAAGTGATTTTACTGTCTGGCAAGTTCACACCCTTATGAGATTTGATTTCGCCGCTAGTGACAACACTGCAGGTAATCTCTTTTCCCTTTACGCTTTTTACAACAAGTTCTAAAATACCATCTTCGATCAAGATACGCTCTTTTGGTTTTACCGAACTGCTAATGTCGTAATCGAGGGGCACATCCTTACCCAATACTACTGTTTGCCCTTTTTTAATAGGGTGCGGTTTTTCTAATTCGCCGATACGCACTTTCGGACCTTGCAAATCCTGCAAGATAGCGACAGGAGTTTTCAGCTTGGACGATACAGTACGGATAGTATGCATCAACCCTAAATGATTTTCGTAAGTGCCATGAGAAAAATTGAGACGGGCGACATTCATCCCGTTCTTAATTAGTTGTTCTAAAATTTTTGGACTTTCGGAAGCCGGCCCAATAGTACAGACAATTTTGGTTCGTTTCATAT
>CAYVGX010000077.1:0-3610 GCA_964451015.1 uncultured Candidatus Saccharibacteria bacterium
CCAGTGATACACTTAGCCTTCTGTCTGGGAAGAGCTACCTGCAGAAACACCAAATTTGCAGAAGACATACTATACCCATGGTTGGCTGTCGTGGCACTACTTTCTGTAATGTTAGTAATTATCATGCCTCTTGTGGCGTTGGTGATAATAGTGCCATACTTTATTTTAACGATTGTTTTATCAATTATTTTCTTTGTAATTGCTTATAAATATTGCAATGAATCGAGTGAAGCAACTATTCCTATGGGGTTTAGTTATTAAGTTACTTTTTATTTCAATTTATAAAACGCGCTAAGCTTTTAGGCTTTAGCGCGTTTTCTTTTTAGCCTTTGTAATGTTTGGTTTTGCTCCGTAAAATATTGTGGTTTGCGAAGCTAACTTCTTTCCCGAGAGATCTATCAGATTTTTCGGGATTTTATTTTTTGTAATGGTGTGAACCGGAATGTTTTGTGCAAAGCCGAAAGCTTGGGCAAGGGATAGCCCTACGCGTATACCAGTGAAAGAACCGGGACCAGAACAGGCAATAATCTGTTCAATATCTGTAAATGACGTTTTATGTTTCTTCAAAAACTTTTCGAGCAACTCTAAGGTTTTAAAATTTTCGTTAAAGGCCAATTCTTGATCAAACTTTTGTACGTTACCGCTTCCAATAAGAGCCAGTTCAAGCTTATTAAATTCTGTCGTGTTAATGAAAAGAATCATATTAGTTGAGTAATTGTTTAATCTCTTGCACTTCGTCCCAGGGAATGCGTTGGTTACCAGGGAGTACCAAAAATTGTTCATTCCCTTTACCGGTAACGAGTACAACATCTTTTGGCTGGGCGATTGATAGAGCTTTGGCAAGAGCCTGCTTTCTATCTAGAATCGTAATTACTTCGCTGACTTTCTTGTTTTCTGTATTGTGCTCTATGCCTTCTTGTACATTTTTGGCAATCTCTGCAGGGTTGCTGTCGTATACGTCATCGTTAGTGATGATGATGATGTCTGCAAAACGGGAAGAAATTGCACCGAACTCGAATCGTTTAGAAATATCACGATGCCCACCAGTAGAACCAAAAACGTGAATTATTTTATTGTGGTCCAGCATACTCACCGCCCGTAGTGATTGTTCCATTGCTGCAGGTTCTGGAGCATAGTCAACAATGATAGTTATACCGCGGTTGTTGGGAATTGATTCCATACGACCGGGGATACTGCCAAATTCTTTAAGAGCTTCACTGCTTTTCTGCAAGGGGATGTTCAAATACTGTGCAGCGGCAATCGCTAATAAGCTGTTCGCTATATTGAAGGAGCCTTTGAGATGAAGCTCAAATGGGATATTTTCTATGGCAAATGCTAGAGTCTCCTGTACACTAACATGCTCTGCGCGCATAATAGGCATGCTGGTTTGAGCAATCTTATCTTCGCGAACAGAGATACCAAATTTCTTTCGAGCAGGAAAGTTGGCATAAAACTGATAATTGGGATCGTCTACATTTACTCCAATAAAACTATCTACACTAAGTGAAGAGAATAATCTTCCTTTAGCGGCGCGGTAGTTTTCGAAACTGCCATGACTATCTAAATGAGCAGGGGAGAGGTTAGTAAATAGAGCGCCTTTAAAGCTAATTCCTAAGTGTCGATTTTGTGCCAGGCCTTCACTTGTAGCTTCTATTATTGCAAACTTACAGCCGTTTAAAACAAACTGGTGGAGGCTTTGCTGTAATGTATATCCGTCTGGCATAGATAGCCCGCGGGTATTTTTGATTTCTATATTTCCGTCAAAACTGCCGGCTGTAGTAATATAGCCAGTTTTCATTCCGACATAGTTTAAAATATGAGCTAGCATTATTACAGTAGTAGATTTACCTGCTGTACCTGTGACTCCGATGACAGTGAGGTCTCGGCTGGGATGACCAAAAATTATACTTGCCAGCAAGGCTATGCCGCCATGATATAAAGGTTGTAAAGATTTGAATATACTTTTTGGAATAAGAGGCCTGACTATGTTTTTTATAGCGCTGAACATATAGCAATTATAGCGAAAGCGATAAAATTTAAAAAGCGCTTTAAGGCGCTTTCGCAGATGTTGTCTTAGACGAACATGTGCTATTAGATCGAATAGCTTTCAGTAATCCGCTTTTTCTAGCTCGTGCCATGGTTCGAGCGAGTGGTGTCCTGAAATCTTTCCTTCTCCAAAATTTATTGAACATTGGGTTGTTGTAATAATACCAATAGGTATTATATACGCCTCGTTCTTGGTAGTAATCGGCTAAGAGTTTTAGCTGATCTCGTATGCGTTTATACTGGTTAGTTCTTTCGTTACTTACAGTATCTGTTACTGACATTTTTCCTCCTAAAAAAATACGGCTAAAGCCGTATTATACATTTATTCCAATGACAACTTCACCATAGGACGGTTGAAGTATTTTAATTTCTTATCTCGTTCTTTCAGTAAAGCAATTAGTTTTTTAACTAAGCGAGCCGGATCATCGTCGAAAACAATACCTCGTCGTCCCCGTTTGGAAACTTTTAAGATATGGTCGATTTCATCGGTGATACCACCAGTGCCGGTTAAGATGCCGATCGGTTTTTGGTCTTCGAACGCAATAGTGAATTCGTTTAGAGTACCGATTCTTCCGCAAATTTCTATGACTGCATCAGCGCTGCGGGTAAGAATTAGATTGCGACCAGAATAATCGGAGCCTGTATAGACAATCAGGTCCATGTTGGTGATAGGAAGCTTGTAGGTATTCAAATGTTCGCGCTTGGTAGAAGCAGGGGAGAAGCCGATGGATAGTCCTTTGCCTTTTTTTGCTCCGCGTGTTGCGTGTTCTGGAATACCGATTGTCGCTCCAGTGAGTAAAACGCAATCTTGCTTCGCGATCTGATAGCCAGTTTCGTATGCTTTTTTGAATGCCCCAGGCGCACAATTATTAGCCGCACTGCCGGAGACGCAAATTTTGTATTTATCTTTTGCCATATTTTTTTAACGCATAAATGGTAAATGAAGCCATATACGATTCAACTTCCGTAATAGTGTATATATAGTATACCACGCTCGATGGAGGGGAATATCTATTGCTTCGGGGTAATGTAGTTCTACACCACCGAATCTTAATTTGAATTCGCTGAATCCTGCAGTCTTGCCGTCTGAAGTGCGCAAGCCCCACCAGTCATAAGAGTGAAAGCCTTTAGATTTCGCATCTTGCATAGCTTGCCAATGAAGCGCGTAAGGTGCCATGACATTTCTATCCTGACTACTACTTCCTCCGTATAGATATGTACGTGTACCTGCATAATCTAACATGATCGCTGAGGCGAGTAGCTGGTCTTTGTATGTGGCGATATACATAGTTGCCATATCAAGCGAGGAGAGTATTTTTTCGAAATAGCTTCTTGGAAAGTTTTTAAAACCTTGTCTTTGGCTAGTTTCTTCTAGGAGATGTAGTGCTTGTGCAAACAAAGGATTGTGGGGCTGTATGGTCATTACTTTTACTCCATGCTTTACTGCGAGTTTGATATTGTACCTTGTTTTTTGATGCATTCCAGAAAGAATGTCATTTTGGCTTTTTGTTAAATCATTAATAACTGTATCTTTTGGTTGAATGCGCAATGTCTTCATTCCAGA
>CAYVGX010000078.1:0-3596 GCA_964451015.1 uncultured Candidatus Saccharibacteria bacterium
AGCAATTTTTTTCTGCCTATAAAAGCGGAGACGAGCATTAATAAGCTCGATTTAGGTACATGAAAATTAGTGATCAGATTATCAACACAATGAAGCTGGGAGTGTTCTGTTAAAAATAAGCTAGTTTCTCCCTTAAGTTTAGTTAATTTTCCTGTTTTGTTAGAGGCGCTTTCCAAAGTTCTCACTACTGTGGTTCCGACCGCAGTTATTTTTTTACCTTGTTTTTTTGCCTCGTTCAGTTTTTGGGCAGTTATAGTGTCTATCTCGTAATATTCTTTATGGAGCTTTTTCGATTTCCATTGCTGTTCTGTGAGAGGAGCGAATGTACCCAGGCTGACATGGAGTGTAACGTAGACAATATCTACATCAGCTTTGCGAATGGCGGCCAGTAGTTGCTTTGTAAAATGAAGACTGGCAGTGGGGGCGGCAACCGAGCCAAGTTCTTTAGCGAACACTGTATTGTATTCCTGCAATAATTTTTTGCCTGTAAGCGGCGAATTTTTAATGTAAGGTGGCAGAGGGGTGATGCCGTATTTGGTAAGAATTCCCCATAATTCTGTAGTGGAGAAATTGGGTTTAAGAATATAAAATTGGTTGTCTCGTTTTACAACCTGGAAGGATATTTTTTTATTCACAGACAGCGTGTCGCCGCTAGTTAAAGGGCGGTCGCTTAAAAATGTTGCATCTTTGCTGGAATGCTTTATATAAAGCAGGCGCGCTTTGCCGCCGGTAGATTTAGTAACTTCGATGCGGGCAGGTAACACTTTAGTTTGATTTAAGACTAATACGCTCCCAGACTCCAGATAGTGCGGTAGATCTTTATATGTCGCATGCAAGGCAGTTTTTGTGGCCCGGTCGTACACTAACAGTTTGGCACTGTCTCGCGGTGATGCTGGTTTTTGAGCAATCAGCTCTGCTGGAAATGTGTAATTGTACGATTGTAAGAGTTTTTCGAATGAGGACATAAACTAAGATTATAGTACAAATATTTATAAAAAAAGCATCTTAAGTAGTATAGAGATATTTTAGCAAAAAAAAGAGAGAAGTATTGTACTTCTCACTTTGTAAATTTAAACTCAATATCAATCTCTATTTAGAATATTTAAATCCCAATTCTTCATATTGATTGTGAATGTTAGGCGTTTAATGTATGGGATCAAATCAGGCATGGTCTCACGAATTATTTTATGAGCTAGCTGCTCATTATTTTTAGCTTTTTTGACCGCCATATTTCCTTCAAAGCCCATCGTGTTGATATATGGCACTGATGTTAAAAGTGCAATCCCTTTGTTTGGATCAACTTTTTCTTTTTGGATATTTTCCCATAGCAATCTTGCAGCAGTTGAGATAGGATCAACTGGATTCGGATTAAACGGACCCACAATAATTATTGTATTAGGCTTATGCAGCCAATGAAACCCTCTTCCAAATCCTAATCCGCATTCGGCATGGTCTAAGTCTTCTATTTCTACCAAGGTATCATTTGATCTCACTTCTTTGATGTGAGTAATGTTACCCTTTACTAACTCGAATAAGTCCACGACAACAGATTTAGGGAATGATGGATAGAGTTGCTGTAATTTAGGTAGCCAATAATTTTCCGATTCATTGTTTTCATAACTGAGATCAATGATTTGATTATTATGACCATGCAAAATTAATGCACCTGTATCTGTTTCCATTCCCAGTAGTAATGAATACATTCCTACCGGGTCCGTTGATTGGAATACTTCGTCGAATTCCGACTGCAAGTTTTTTGCATAATTGATCGCTGCTTCCGTATTATAATCAAAAGCGCGGCAACCTAGTTTAGAATCAGATTTAGAAAAATGATAGGTAAACACCCCAACCCGTAATCTGTTTTGGACACAACCTTCTTTCACCCAATTCATTACAATATCTTGTAAATGTGCCCAACCTAATTGAAATTGTGCACCCATTTCTCTCATTGGGTCCAGTATCCCTGGCTGGATCTTTGTGCAATACGAGAAATTGCATCTCCCGTCCATACATTTAAACACCATAAATTTAGTTCGGTGTTTTAACATGTATGTTTTTCTCCATAACTGATTTTTTGGATCATTAAATATTCCAGCGTTTTCTTCGTGAATAGCTAATATGTAGTCAATTACAGAATCAAAGCTACTGCATGAAAGCGTCTTTCGTTGAGCTGCAGAATTTAGCATTTTTTATAGTCTCTCCTTTTATGATGATTTTGACATTATTGCCAAAAAATATAATAGCGCAGAGCGCGCCTTTTGTCGAGTGCTGTTTTATTGACTAAATAGGACTAAATGGCTAAAATTTATGAGTTACTTTCTTTCTATCCGCGGTAAGCGGTTTATTTATAATTAATATTTGTTTATGAATTCTCGAGTTGAAAAACTTTTAAAAATTAATGAAGATCACGCGCAACTCTATATGAACCTGGCGGCGGAGCGTCAGATTTACCGTGCTCAGCACCCAACAGAAATTGCGGCTATGAAATGTATGGATGGTAGATTACACTTACCGGTGATGACCAACACAGCTGCGGGTGTGATTCAGCCATGGCGCAATTTGGGTGGGAAATTTAATTTGGGCTGGCCTCACTATCAAGATACGGTATTCGAATGGGCCGATTATTCTTTCAATAAAGGCCGTAATTGTATAGTGCTCGCAACTTATCACTTTGCTCGCGGTGTTGCTGGAGAGGACCCAGAAAAAACCCATCATCGCGGCTGCGCAGGGTATAAGTATGATACTGAAGCGGCTAAGGCTGGGAGCCTGCAGCTAAAAGATCAATTTAATCGAGTATTTAATAGTAATGGTTTGTATGCTATTCAATGCGGAATTGAGACAGATTTGGATGCATTGATACTTCACGGAGAAAATGGCGATATAGTAGATTTAGCAGAGATACACTTTGATTCTGTAGAAGATATTGAAGGCAGGCTCCGCCAGCTATATCCTTCTATACCTGTTGAAGTCTTGAGAGATTTAATTCCAATGGTAAAAGGGAATATAGAACACATTGCCGAGGTGAGGACATCATCTCGACCTGTGGCAGATGCAGAACATAAAGAATGGGTGCTCGCGGTTGGTCGCGGCTTTGATTGGCTTCATGAATTGAACACTGCGCTCATTGTTGGGCCATTTGACCCTGATTTAGAAGGTGCGATTGCGACAGCAGCTGGTCTGTTAAAATCTAATATTGAAAGTGGCCGAGTTAACTCGAAAGAGGGTTTGGTTCTCTTGATCTCCACTCCTTATCGAGACCCAGCTGGTTATAGACGGCGTAAGGCAGAAGAAAAAGCTAATTATTTGAGCTCTATGGCGTACAGGGTAATCCAAGAAAGAGTACCGGAAATTATTCCGTATTTAAGCATAGTAACCACGGTAGTAGATATGAATACGCGTAAATTAAATGTTCTCTCTATTCAAAATTAGAAACTAAAAAACATCGGATACTTTCCGATGTTTTTTAGTTTTATATCTTTATTTGGGTAATATATCTATCTTGTCCGATCAGATAGTAGGCCTTGTTGTTTTTCACAACCACATAGCCAGTAGTTTCTTTAGTGGTAAATGTTAAGGCTTGCGTGCCAGATAATATA
>CAYVGX010000079.1:0-1240 GCA_964451015.1 uncultured Candidatus Saccharibacteria bacterium
TAATTGTATTTTATTGCACGTCTTCGTTGAGTGCTTTTTCGATTTCTTGATCCAGTTGTTCATTGCTCACTGGTACAGCAGTTTTCTTTTCTGCAACCGGCTTTGCAGCAGGCGCGGTTTCAGTAGTTTCTTCTACTGGAATTTGGCGCTTGATTTTGGATTGTGCAATGCGGTCTTTTTCTAAGCGTTCTAAGTGTTCGTCTATGTTGATAATGAGGTGACGAATGATAGTTGCTTTTTGGGTGCGGATTTTTGCATCTAAAGCAGCAATATTTTTGCCTTCTGTGCTAAATTTGATTACACCGTAATGACCGTTGCGGGTCTTACCAATTTGGTAAGCAAGTTTCTTTTTACCCAATTGTTCATGGGCAATGTCTTGGCCACCGAAGTCAGCAACAAATTGCTCGACTGCGGCAGTCGTGGAAGGTACCTGATCGTCAGATACGCTGGAAGCGAGAATATACATTAATTCATATCTCGGCATAAGCGGTTTCCTTTCTATCTTAAGCTTTGTAGCAGAAGATTTTACGCTTATCTCTACATTAATATTAACGTAGAGAACATGTTAATTGTTTTGCTTAAACGCTGTTCCTGATAATAGCTTAGCAGGGGAGAGTTCAAGGTTCCTTTAAGAAAAACTCAATATTCTCGAAATTTCCTATAAAGTTACTAAATTCTATCAAATTAAGCCATTTTTGGCAAGTTGCTATTAATTGACCAAAAGCGATAAATTATGGCACAATTTTACAAAGTTTAGTTTATTTAATGGAGGACAAATAAAGTGAAAATAAAAAATAATGTAGCTGATTCAAATGCAAAGAGAGAGAAAATAATTCTTCCAGAAAATTTATTAGATCCAGAAGTTTTGAAAACAATAGTATTTATACCGGGAAGAATAGCACCTGTCACTGTGCAGAATTTATTGAAGTCATTTGTTTTTTTGTTTCAAGATCCTGTTGCTGTGTATGAGTATATACTTCATATATTAACTGTTTATGATAATGGAAAAACCATATTGACTTTTCCTAATCAAAAAGAATTACCATTGTGGGAGCTGTATAAAACTTTTTATAAAAAATATCAAGATTTAAATAACGGTTGCTACTTTGATTTGCGAGTTCTCAAATATCATATAGGAGATATTGAAAAATCAAATACTCGAAGGTATCATGGCACATTCAAGAAAACGGGGGTAAGAAGGCTCAGAATTTAATTTAAAGACGTAATTTGTAATCACAAA
>CAYVGX010000079.1:1340-3544 GCA_964451015.1 uncultured Candidatus Saccharibacteria bacterium
AACGGGGGTAAGAAGGCTCAGAATTTAATTTAAAGACGTAATTTGTAATCACAAATTACGTCTTTTAGTTATTACACAAGAAATGGTTCACGTGGACATCGCGTCAGACTTGCTTCGTCTCGTTCGTTACTATCACGTAGATAGTAACTCCCTTAGCTCAGAAGTCTTTCTTTTCTCGTATTGCTTAACCTCGCCTCGCTCGACCCAAACAATACGAGATAATATTATTAACTAATTACTGAAAAGGAAATGTACGACATCGCCATCCTGAACTACGTACTCTTTACCTTCGGTCCTCAGCCATCCCTTGGCGCGGGCGTTGGCATAGGAGCCTGCTTCCAAGAGTTTATCCCAGCTAATGGTTTCGGCGCGAATAAAACCGTGTTCGAAATCTGTGTGAATCACACCGGCAGCTTGCGGCGCTTTGGTGCCAGCCGGGCATGTCCAGGCTTTGCTTTCTTTTGGTCCTGCGGTAATAAATGTAATTAAGCCAAGCGTTTGATAGGCTGCTGTGATAATCTTGTCCAGACCGCTTTCGGTTAAACCGAGCTCTTCTAGATACTGCACGCGGTCTTCGTCTTCTAATTCTGCTAATTCGCTTTCCAGTTTAGCATCTACTATTAATGCATTGTCTGGCAGGGGATTAGGTACGTTTTCATATTCATGAGAACTAATATCATAAGTAGAATTGAAGGCGTACAAAAACGGTTTTGTAGTTAACAGTTGCACGTCTTTGCTGGCTGCTTTTTCTTCGTCGTTTAATACTACTGTGTTAGCCATTTTACCATCTTCTAGCGCAGCTTTATATTTTTCTAAAACGCCCTGACGGATTTTGGCGATGCGGTCGCCAGATTTCACTAACTTAGCATTCGATTCTAATCGTTTTTCTACATTAGCTAAATCTGCCAGCTGCAGTTCGATGCCAATAGTTTCCATGTCGCGCTTGGCGTCTACAGACCCATTCACATGAATGATATCGTTGTTGTTAAACACACGGGTCACTTCTAAAATCGCGTCCACTTCGCGGATATGTGAAAGAAATTGATTTCCTAAACCTTCGCCTTTGTGGGCGCCCGATACAAGCCCGGCGATATCGACAAACTCTATAGTAGTAGGAACAATTTTTTCGCTGTTTTCTTGACTAGCTAATTTAGCGAGACGTTCATCGGGAACGGCAACTACGCCAACGTTTGGATCGATGGTTGCGAATGGGTAATTGGCTGCTTCAACTTTCGATTTAGTGATAGCGTTAAATAATGTAGATTTGCCGACATTAGGAAGGCCGACGATTCCGATTGTCTGTTTTGAACCCGACATAATTTGAATGAGTTAATGGTAAATATCCAGTGACTTGCAGCTGGTTCTTATCGCTTACAACCTTTTCGACAGTATTGAGTATTATTGCCCGCTTGGCTTCAAATTTCAAATCCTGTAAGGTCTCTTTAGCTTTTGAGGTAAATGCTTCAATCTCACGCTTTGTTGGTGCTTCCAAAAGCGTTTGGTTTGATTGCTTCGCAGCTTTCGCTACCTGGGCTTCTAATTGGCTGATTTTTTCTCGGAGGGGGACAGTATAATCTTTTAGTTGCTCCAACGTAAATGCCCCGGCTCCGTAACCTTTATTGTATCGCTCAATTTGTTCGTTGAGTTTACTGATTTCCTTTTTGGTAGCTTCGACATCAATCAAAGTAGCTTTTGCTTTAGTTTGTCTACTCTTTAACCAACGTTCTACTTGCTCGGCCAGAAGTTTAGGAGAACTCATTAAAGTCGCAACCTTTTTCCAAACCAGTTCATCAGCAACTCTTGCGTTGATACCTCTTTCTTCACATTTAGGCGGCAAAGGGAAACTTAATGTTCTGTCAGTGCAGCGGTAATATAGGTTTGGCTTATTATAGTAGCCTTCACCCATTCGCTTTCTACCGCACACGCAATCAATTTTCCCAGACAGTAAATACTGATTTTTCTTATTGCGTTTACACAGAGCAAAGTTTGTTTTTAGCTGTTGACCTGCTTTTTCAAAAACTTTTGGTTCAATGATTGCGGGAATGGGTATCGTTATCCATTCTTCGGTAGGTCGTAACCTACGACTGGTCTTTTTCTGCTTTTTATACTTTTCGTTTTTGAGCGGTCTTTCTGGAACAATAGCGTAAGAAGCTCCGTAATGGGCTTCGCCAATATAACCCTTGTGTCGCAGCATAGTGCTTAAG
>CAYVGX010000080.1:0-3472 GCA_964451015.1 uncultured Candidatus Saccharibacteria bacterium
CAGTCCGCGCCAAGAAAACCCTGTTTATTATGTAGGTCAGGCTCCGAGTGATCAACCTACATGGCTTTCTTACTCAAAGCCAATTCCGGTAACTCAAGAAAATTTGGGCAAGACTATTTTTTTTACGGCTATTGATGTCACTGGCAATCAAAGCACTGTTTACCAACACACTATCGGTTCTATAATCCCATCGCTTAAAGGAGAAAACATTCCTTCATGGGCAAAGGATGGCGATGTGGTGCGGTTTGCAAATGATGATCGTTATTACATAGTGAATACTTCCGAATTCGAAAGCGAAGGACTGTATCCATTCGGCACACTGCGCACCTTGGAATATTATTTGAAGGTGAGCGGGGTTACGCCGATCTTTTCGCAGGAAGACGCAAATAATTACTATCGTTTTACTAGCACGACTGTGGAAAGTAATTTTGCTTCCTACATCATAGCGTGTCCGGACCACCCCTATAAACCGGGAAGTTTAGTGGCAGATAAAGGAACGATTTATTTCATTAGCGGCTGCACAAAAACTCCTTTTAGCTCAATGGATGCGTTTACTGGCTTGGGATATAATCTTAAAAATGTCGTAGCAGGAAATCTAGATCCGTACAAACTTACGTCACTGCCTGCAGTTACTACTAAAGACAGTGCGCATCCTTGGGGATCGTGGGTGCACTATAATGGCACTGTATATTATAGTGTCCCTGAAAATATGATTATCGTGCCGAGCCCGGAAATTTTTGCAAATAATGGAGGTGACTGGTCGAAGATTGTACCAGCGACCCAGGGCGATATAGAGGAAATTGCTTTGGCTACGGCCGATTCTGCGATGACTGAAAATGACTACACTGTTGCAGCAATGACTTATTTTGGCCCGAGCAAATACGATCTCGAAGGGTATTCTTCTGTAGAATCTCGCAGGGACCAAAAGCGCTATTCGGATGCCATAGATCTTTACTGGGCAATTAATAATTACCTAGATCAAAAACATAAGCTGCCAACTCAGTTAACCGATCTTGTACCTGATTATCTCGCGCAATTGCCTACAACGCCAAGCCCCGCAGACGGTTCCTGTTCCGAACAGGATAACCAGTACCGTTATGAAGCCACTGGCAAAAAGGAATACGACATATATTTCTGTCTGGGACATACGCTGTACGGACAGTATGAACCTGGTGTTCATAAAGTTTCCGAGCTGTATTTATACGATTACTAACAAATATTTAAAAACCGAGCTCAGCTCGGTTTTATTATTAAGTGAAATATTATTCATTTAAAACTGTAGTAAAAAGCGAAAGATGTATTATTGTATAATGGTATAGTATGACTGATAAAACCGATGAAATAATCGCTTTAGAAGTACAGAATGGGGATGTCCATGCTTTTGGTGTATTAGTAGACCGTTATGAAAAGAAATTATTGCGCTACGCCAGGCGCTTTCTCTTTGGCTATGAAGATGCCGAAGATATTCTTCAAGAAGTATTTATAAAAGCGTTTCGCAATATCCAGGGGTTCGACACCAACCGTTCTTTTAATTCGTGGATTTATCGTATTGCGCATAACGAGTTTATTAATGCGATCAAAAAGAAAGGACGGGAGCCGTTATCGTTTTTTGATCCAGATACACTCTTCCCGCATCCTGTAGAACCCAAACAAGCTGATGATGATTTAAAAGATAGTGAACTTCGCGCTATGCTAGATAAGTGCTTAGACCACCTAGATCCTAAATATCGCGAGTCATTGGTGCTGTATTATTTCGAAGATCTCAGTTATCAAGAGATCGCTGAAATTATCCATATTCCTGTTGCAACCGTAGGGGTGCGGCTAAACCGAGGCAAGAAGCAATTGCAATCTGTGTATAAAAAATTATTTGTATCTTTATGAGTGAAGAATTAAAAAAATCAATTAAAGAAAGTGTTGAAGCTGCTATTAATAGCGGCAAGGTAGTGATGAAGCCTCGCTGGCATTTTATCGTGCAGGCAGTGCTGTTAATCGTTGGTATTGTCGTAGCTGTTTTAGCTTTGCTGTATCTTACAAGTCTGATTATCTTTTCTTTGCATCAAACGGGCTTGTGGTTCGCGCCGGGTTTCGGTTTGCAGGGAATCAATGAATTATTGTTTGACTTGCCATGGTTTTTGCTACTCGCAGGCGTAGCGTTTATTGCTCTCCTGGAGTATTTAGTTAAAAAATATTCTTTTGCGTATCGCAAACCGCTGCTTTATTCGGCTGTCGGCATTATTGCGCTGGTTGTGGCCGGTGGTTTTATTGTCTCTCTCACTCCTATTCATAGTGGCTTACTAACCCGCGAGCTAGAAGAGCATATGCCGTTTGTAGGTGCTTTGTATCAGCAGTATGGTGCCCCGAAGGCAAACGGGAGAGTAATACCAGGACAAATTATTGAAGTGAGGCAGAATGGCTATACTATCAATACGCCGCGCAGGGAAATTCTAACAGTTTTGGTAAATGATGATACACAGTTACCAGAAGATATTACCCTGCGAGCAGGGGATATTATCGTTGTGATCGGCGACCGAGATAAGGACTATATTCGCGCGCTCGGCATTAAGAAAATAAATAATTCAATGGTTCTTCCCTCGCCGCGCCGCCAAACCATTCACGAAGAAATAATAATGCCTGTTCCGCAGCGTTAGCTACATAACTCAGACATTTTAAAACCCCGAGGATTACCCGGGGTTTTAAAATGTGCATTTCTATTTCCGAGCACAAGATTTACATAATCCAAAAAATTCTAGAGAGTGATGACTGATCTTAGTGAATCCGCTTGTGCGCGCAACTTGTTTTTCTAAATTGGTTGTGTCGCATTTAGAAATATCTTCAACCCTGCCGCACTTTTCGCAGATAATATGGTGATGGTGGTTAGTGTCTACTAGCTCGTAATGATTGTGGTCATGCTCGAAGTTTACTGTTCTTACTACATTATTTTTTCGGAGAGATTCGATTGTACGGTAAATGGTAGCCTGGTCTGCTGCATCGCTGCGCAGCTTTTCTCTTATTTCCTTGATACTCAGCGGCTTTTTGGCCTTGTCTAAAACTTCTAAAATAGACAATCTTTCCGAGGTTGCCTTTAAGCCCGTATCGTGGAGTAGGGAACGAAATTTATTCGCAGTATCTATTTTGACCATATATACACTATGCATTAAATCTATTAAATAATCAATAATACTAATATAAATGCGAATTATTTGCAATTACTTGACACTCTAAAATTCTCCCGATATACTAATTGCAAATAATTCGCAATTATGAAAATAGCATTTGTCGGGAAAGGTGGGAGTGGTAAAACAACCGTATCCTCATTGTTTTGTCGGTATCTTGCCTCTCAACGCTTGCCGGTGTTGGCAATTGATGCAGATATCAATCAGCACTTAGGAAATGCCCTTGGTTTTCCTATTGGAGAAGAACCTTTACCTCTAGGTTTAGAAACTAATAGAATTAAGGAATATTTGCGTGGGAG
>CAYVGX010000081.1:0-3468 GCA_964451015.1 uncultured Candidatus Saccharibacteria bacterium
TCATTTCTCCGGGAGTGAAGTTGGTATGAAAATGATCGCCGACAATACCAAACATTTCGTTGATCTTCCCTGCGTCGGCTACTATGTTAAGAGACACTACTTTTGCTTTTGTAGCTTGGATGATTTTCTGTTGACGTACTCCGCGTGCAAAGTCTGTACCTTCTTCTCCCGCGGCGTGGCGTGAACGCGCAAAAATAAGTGCGCGCTTGCCATCCATATGCTCATCTCCTTGCTTAAAGGTTACGGCAGGTAAATAACCTTCATTGTTATCCGGGAAAGTGTAATCGGTGAAAGTGCGATCAATAGTAACATCCACACCTCCTAACACATCAATAGTTTTGATAAACCCTTGGAAGTCGATGACCGCAAAGTAGGGAATATCAAGACCAGAGATTTTTTCTACTACGTCTATAATCGCTTCACCGGCTTGATCCCAGTCTTTGGTGTCTTCATATTTTTCGGAAAAGACTGCATTGATTTTTCGCTGGCCCAGTTCTTTGGTGTTCACTAAATAATCGCGGGGAATAGAAGTGAGGGTGGCTTTGTTTTCTTTTGGTTTGATTTGAGCCACGATAATAGTGTCTGATAAATATGGACCGTCGTGGCCAGGACCGCCAATGCCTAAGAGTAATACATTGATTTGCCCGTCTTTTTCCCCGATAAGCTTATTGCCGGTTTGGCTGGCAATTAGATCGGTAATTTTACCGTACAGGCTTTGTTTTTCGCCAACAAAAATTTTATCTACTAGATTAGTAGCTTTTACCGCGATGTAACCTCCTAATCCTAAAACTATAATTATCATGACGCCAAGGATAACTTTGAGTATCCGCCTGTTGTGTCGCTTAGGACTGAGGGGTTCTGGTTTGGGTTGCGCCGGGATATCGAAAGAAATTTTTTCAGTTACCGGCTTATTAGCAAAAAAATCATCTTCTGGCTGAGATGAATCGATGTTTTTGCTGTCTACTTTTGGAGACTTCACATTCATAGAAGAAAATTTACTCGATTATTATAGCGAAAAAATAGAGTTTTGGTAAGTTCGATAATTGGGCTCATTTATAAGCAAAAAACCGTGCAGATTCTCTTGCATTGCACCTATCACAATGTTATAGTTGATATGTTATTTATTCGTTTGTAATAAAAATTATTATAGAGAGAAACAAAAATATGCCTGAACAAAAAATTGTCATCGAACCTGCCGAGGAGCTAGAGCAAAAACCTACAGTGCGAAGTTTTATGTGGGAATTGGTGCGCATTGTAATCGTTGCTTTTATTTTAATGGTAGGATTCCGCGTGTTTGTCGCCGAACCTTTTGTTGTTTCAGGTTCTTCTATGGTCCCGAACTTCCATGACCACGAATATTTAGTAGTAGATAAGATTAGCTATCGCTTTAACGAACCGACTCGTGGCGACGTAATCGTATTCCATTACCCTAAAGATACTTCTCAGTATTTCATTAAGCGTATTATCGGTTTACCGGGAGAAAAAGTAGCTATTGAAAACGGGAAAGTAAAAATTTTTAACAGTGAGCACCCCGAAGGAAGTATTATTAGCGAAGCCTATTTGCCAAGCAATGACATAACTTTCGGCAAGGACGAAATCGTAAGCCTGGGTGATAATGAATATTTTGTATTAGGAGATAATCGCTTGGCTTCCAGTGATTCTCGGGTGTGGGGAATTTTACCCAAGCATGATATTGTAGGTAAAGCATTTTTGAGAGCATTGCCGCTTAGCCAATTTGGTTTGCCATCGTTCCCAGACCCTACATTTAATTAATATAGAGATTGATTTACTACACATGACTACTAAAGTAGCCAAAAAACCCGCCAGTAACACCAAGCCAGGAAGCGTGAATGGCCTAAGAGAGATCGCGACTCAGCTAGATCCGGTATGGCATGTCATTATCAACCAATTGCGTGCCACAGGAAAAGCATATGGGTTTTTAGATATAGAAACACCGATCATAGAAGAAGAAAAAATTTACATAGATTTTTTCAAAGACCAACCAGGTGCTTTAGAAAAAATCATCTTTACTAAACTTGGCGCAAAGTCGGTTGCGTTTCGCACGAGTGTATTGCCTTCGATTTTGCGTTACTATCTCAATCAAAAAGTATACGAACAACAGCCTATTTCCAAATGGCTATATGTCGGCAATGTGATTTCGCAAGATGAAAGGCAGGCTGCGCATTCTGATTATGAATTCGGCTTTGAAGTTTTGGGGGCAGTAAACCATTTAGCAGAAGCACAGGTTATCAGTGCGATGTGGACATATTTATCTAATCTGGGTTTGCCAGATGTGACTTTAGAGATAAACATGCTCGGGGATAGTAGTGTACAAGCTAGCTATCAGAACATTCTCAAAGATTATCTGAAGTCTAAAGATTTTGATTTATGTGAAGACTGTTTAACTCATTTGCAGGGACGAGTTCTCAATGTACTGCGCTGCAATCAGATCAATTGCCAATTGGTAGTTGCCGAAGCACCGAGTATCTTAGACTATCTAGATGAATCATCAAAAACTCATTTCACAAATGTGTTAGAAGCTTTAGACGAACTCGGTATTCCGTACCAGCTCAACCAATATTATGCTGGCGGGCACGGTACAGCGCGCACTAATTTTGTGATTAAATACACCGGAGCAAAAGAACCGATTATTTTAGGCGAAGGCGCGTATCATGATATGCCGACAAAAGTCATTCCTGGAAAGCAGTTGTCTGCTTTCGGTTTTGTAGGTAATTTGAATGCTATCGCCAAAGCCTTAAAGTTGTCTGAAGTAGAGAATACTACCGCTACTTTCAGTGAAGTATTTTTAGTGCCATTAGGAGAGCTTGCAGCCAAGAAAAGTTTGCGTTTGTTCCGTGATCTTATAAATAATCGCATTTTGGTGTATGACCATTTTGGAACTGAAGGAGTAAAGAACCAGCTCAAGACTGCGCAAGAATGCAAAGCGCCAATTGCTTTGATTATGGGGCAGAAAGAGGCGATGGATGACATGGTTATTCTGCGCGATGTGAAAAGCGGTATGCAAGAAGTATTTTCTTACGATAAAATTATTGACGAGGTTACTAAGCGCCTCGGTAAATAGAAAGGTTTTATGCAAGATTGTGTATTTTGTAAAATCGCTGCTCATCAAATGGAAAGCGATATGTTATTCGAAAACGATCGCTTGATGGTGATTCGTGATATCTTACCTAAAGCGCCAGTCCATATTCTGGTGATACCGAAGGAGCATATTATATCTATTAATGAATTAGAAGAAACCAATGCAGCTATGGTTTCGGAAATGATCATGACTGCCAAGCAGCAAGCTAAAGAACAGGGGATTGATCAATCTGGGTACAAGTTAGTGTTTAATGTCGGTAAAGACGGCGGCCAGATCATTCCTCACCTGCATTTACACGTGATGGGTGGTAAAAACCTGGGTGAATAAAGTTAAATTTGACCAAACTGCGCAATTCTCGTACAATATAT
>CAYVGX010000082.1:0-3421 GCA_964451015.1 uncultured Candidatus Saccharibacteria bacterium
AAACTCAGTGATATTTTTGCCTGGCCAAGTTTATATGAAGGTTTTGGCTTGCCTGTCCTGGAAGCCATGGCTGTAGGAACTCCTGTATTAACTTCAAATGTAACCTCATTGCCTGAAGTGGTAGGAGGCAGTGCTTTAATGGTAAATCCGTATCAGGTAAATGATATTCGCAGCGGTTTGCAGCAATTACTTGACCAGTCACATTTAAAAGCAGAGTATAGAGCACGAGGACTTGAGCGGGTAAAGCAATTTTCCTGGGATTCTACATCCAAGGTTTTAGCATCAGTAATAGACACACGACATGAAGATAGGATTTGATTTTAGAATGGGGGGGACGATGAATGCTGGTATAGGCAGGTATTCTTTCGAATTATTGAAGCAGCTGCTCGACTTAAAACAAGATGAATATACGGTATTTTACCATCCAGGAAATGCGAGCGAGGCAGAACTGCGCGTCATACAAGAAAAAGGCGGTATGCTAGTACCAGCTCCTTTTCGGCACTACTCGCTTGCGGAACAATGGTACTTCCCAAATCTTTTGGCGCACTATAAATTCGATCTAGTTCATTTTCCTAATTTTAATGTACCGCTTTGGTACAAGGGCGATTACGTAGTGACTATCCATGATATGGTGCATCATAAAATTAGTGGGCATAAGAAAAGTCGGTATTTAAAATTTTTGGCATACAAATATATTATCGAACAGTCAGCGAAAAGAGCGAAACAGATTTTAACGGTTACCGAAGCATCAAAACAGGAAATCATAGAATATTTATCCGTAGATCCTAATAAAATCACAGTCACCCATTTGTCTCCAGACAGATATGATGGCTCGGTTACAAGTATTGAGGTGTTACGCGAGCGTTACCTCCTGCGAAAGCCTTATATTTTATTTGTTGGCACTTTAGAAAGAAAGAAGAACGTGACTGGCCTTGCCGAAGGTTTTGATGTTTTCTTGAAGCGCTATAAATATGACATGGATTTAGTTATTGTAGGAAAAGTAGATCCGCATTATCCGGATATTAAAACGCAGTGCTTGCAGATTGCACATAAAGATAATATTGTATTCACCGGTTTTGTAAGTAATGCCGACCAGGCAGCGCTTTATCAAAATGCATTCGCATTTGTAACAGCGTCTTTACATGAAGGTTTTGGCCTGCCGGCTCTTGAAGCAATGCAGTATGGTGTGCCTGTGCTGGCGCACAATTCGCCCGTATTCAATGAAGTGTACGATAACGCAGCCATATATTTTGATGGTACCAATCCTGCTGATATGGCCGATAAATTAAATCTCTTAGTAAGCGATCAACCATTTTACGAATCGATGCAGCAGAAAAGCTTAAAGCGGAGCGAATTGTTTGATTGGCGCACCACAGCAGAGAAAACCAATAACGTGTATCATACCTGCACGCAAAAAACATTTAACCCTGAAACCGAATGACACAGCATTCAAAAAAATATGTAATCCTGGCAGGCGGCTTAACCGGCGGCCCTATAATGCCATTGCTTGCTGTCATTAAAGAATGGCAACAACATGATCAATCTGTACGCCCCGTGCTGGTTGATTTAAAAAAATCTACTTCGGCTGCAATAGCCAAAGAGCAGGGGATGGAATTCCGGACTATTGTAACGGGTAAATACAGGCGCTATTTCTCATTAAAGAACATTATTGCGCCGATCTTATTTATGATTGGATTGATTCAGTCATTTTTATTGCTGCGAAAATATAAGCCAGTTGCTGTGCTTGGGGCTGGTGGCTTTGTGCAGATTCCGCTCATTGTTATAGCGTGGATTCTTCGCATCCCGCGCTTTATCCACCAACAGGATGTTACCCCAACGCTTTCCAATCAGATATGCTCCATGTTTGTAAATTTAATTACAACCACTTTCGAATTTTCAGTGAGGGATTTTTTGCAAGGAACTGGCCTGGGTAAAACGTATATCAGTACAGATAAGGTTATTTGCACGGGCAACCCATTACTCATAACAGGCCCCAAGCCCAGCAAGGCCGAAGCTTTACATTCTTTCCATCTTACAAAGGAATTGCCTGTATTATTAGTAATCGGCGGAGGCAGCGGATCTTTAGCAATAAATCAATTAATCAAGACTGCATTACCCAAGCTATGCGAAGTAGTGCAGGTTATCCATAGTACAGGACCCGGTAAAGCGATAACAAGTACTCATCCCAATTATCATCCTTACTCTTTTATAGACACTATTGAAGAAGCTTATGTGGCAGCTGATATAGTATTAAGCCGGGCAGGAATTTCTACGCTAACCTATTTGGCTCACTTTGCCAAGCCTAGTATTATTGTTCCGATGCCCGAAAGCCATCAGGAACTCAACGCCGACTTGTTATACCAAACAAAATCCGCTATAGTGTTAAGCCAAACCGATCTGAACGAAGAAGTACTCATCAAAGCTATTCGTAAACTGCTTTTTGATGTCTCACTGCAACACGAATTGGCAAAAAATTTACAGTCGCTTTTTCCCGAAAAAGCCGCTCAGAAAGTATATTCACTCATAGATAGATATCTGAACAAACATGCCGTATCGAAACAATCTTAAAATTGGCTTTGCATTTAGCGGTGCGTCGTCTCGCTCCATTTTTTACATTGGCTTTTTGGAGGTACTGCAAGAGAATAATTTTCCTATAGATTATATCGCAGCTCTCTCTGGCGCAACTATCGTCGCTGCGGGATATGCCTGCAATACTATGCCGCACGTAAAAAAACAGGTGCTTAATATCGATAAGGAGTTTTTATTTAGCTTGTTCGAGCGCAGTAGAGGTAATGGAGGTCTTTATAACCTGGACAAGCTAGAACAAATCTTACGTATTTATACGCAGAATAAAAATTTTGAGGATTTAGAAACTAAATTAGCTTTTATAGCCACGGATATCAACGCAGGTGAAGAAGTAGTTTTACAAGTCGGGGATTTAGCGAAAGCAATTTGTGCTTCTTGCACATTGCCGGGAGTTTTCGAGCCGCAAGTATGGGGTAATAAAATTTTAGTGGACGGAGGTATCGTAAATATTGTTCCTGGTAATGTGGCAAAAGAAGCGGGTATGGATGTAGTAATTGGCATTGATCTGCGCGCTACCCGGCATGTGTTCAGCCCGTGGGAAATCTATGCTAGAAAAGCAGTGAATACACTTCGCTCTTGGTTCTTGCCAAAGCAGGTCCGGGCTTTATTTCGAAATTTAAGCGAGCGATTGCAAAATTACGAATTTTGGCAAAATTTATTTGAATATAAAGAACTTCGCCATCAATTACAGAACCCTCACATGTTTACCGTTATCGGGCGCTCTTTGGATTTAGCTATAGAGGCGCAGAAGCGCGACCAGCAGGTAGAAAATTTTAATTGTGATCTAGTTATTACTAAAGATCTACAACTCCCATTTTGGAAACGGAATGTCTTG
>CAYVGX010000083.1:0-3351 GCA_964451015.1 uncultured Candidatus Saccharibacteria bacterium
GTATGGTGTCACTGCGCGAAGCCCGTCAAGCCGAGCCAAGACATACATCTTCGATACATCAACAAATACCATCACAGTACAACCAACAGATATAGAAATAATGTCCCAAGGTAATTTAGACTTACTGTCATATAATGCCGCACGTATTTTCAATAACAGCATCATCATTGGAAATGGCAGGCAAACAGACCATGTAAAATTAGATCAAGACTCTTCAACTTCATTACTGAAAAGCCTACAAGCAGAAACATTCGAACCAGATAAATACAACACACCGCGGATTACAGGAATGATAACCAGACATAATAACAAGACCACCACGGCACTGCACAACATTACAGCCAGGGCAAACAACCAGCCAGAACATAGAGTCTATGATGTACAATTATCCTCTGGCCAAGCTTATTTTCTTTCTACTTACGCCGGTCCTAACATTAAACCAACTCCGTCATTTATTGAAACCCCAATACTCTTGAATATTAATTTTAATAACGCGCAAGACGCGGCACAGCAAGTATATGAGTATTTTGCACCACAACCTAATCAGCCCGATTTAAGAGTAAGTATTGTGACTATAAAAACTGACAGCCATGTTAAGCAAAAGGATATTGCCATTATTAATGCTCATACATAAAAACCGCTACTGCGACACGTAGCGGTTTTTATGTATTTTATTTTCCGAAGATCATGCCAATGATGGTTTGGATATTTTTAGACAGTAACTCTAATAAAGGTACTGGATCAACAATAAATATAATCCCCAATATAAATCCAAACAAAAATAAAGTCATAGTAAAAGTAAACCAAAGATGCGATCTAGTCTGAGCTACAAAAGCAAATCGCTTACGCAGGTCATCATAAATAAACTCCACTTCCGAAGACAATGAAGAAGAATCGGTTTTTGATGACAAAGCAGACAATAAAGTGTTCCCAGATAAAGAACGTAGTATATGTTCTACAGTCACAGTTCCTACCAAGGTATTATCTTGCGAGACTACAGGAAGAATAGATTGCGCACTCGTTTCTAACATTTTTGCCGCGGTCACGACATCTGTATCTTCATGAGCAAAATATATCGATTGGTTCATAATATCCGAGGCCTTTGCATGCCTGAGATGATTTACTGCGTAGGGTAATTCGCTTTCACTTTTGTTTGCAAATTGCGCACTATTGAAAAATTCTAAGAACGTAGGTAAATATAACAACTTAGAATGTGTAAACAAATCCTTTTTACTAATAACTCCAACGACAGTGTTGTGCTCATTTACAACAACAACTCCAGTGGTATAGTCTCCATGGATCATTTTAATTACCTCAGGCAATTCGCTAGTGAGCGAAATTTTGCCAGGATACCGATTCATAATTTCCGAAATAGTCATGATAAGATAAGTATAATCCATAGTTTGGAAATATAAAATAGTTCATATTGCATTTATGTTCTTAAATCAACGACAAATTCAGCAATTGGTAGCGGAAAATAATAACTTTATTGCTCCATTTGATAAAAAATTGTTAAAACCCGCCAGCTACACATTTAGGTTCGGGAGTAGTGCCGGTCACAATACCCCAGAAGAGGGGATTATTATTCAACCTAGCGAATTCATAAATATAGAGTCACTGGAAACCGTTCATTTTCCAGATACAGTACTAGGGATACTTTCTACCCGAGGATCTATAGCGCAAGCCGGCCTTGATTGTCTGCTCACAGACACTATTATCGAACCGGGAAGCCAAGGAAAACTACGATTTTCCTGCAAAAATAATTCTGATCACCCTATTTCCCTAAAATTCGGCCAGCCATTAGTAAAATGTGTGTTTTCTAAAATTGGCTAAAATAAGCCAATTTGACTCTAAAGCAAGCCCAAAAAAACGACTTATCGCTTATTTAAGCCAAAAAGAGTCGTTTTTATCTTGCCTCAAGTATCTAAATTTGTTATTATATGTCTTACGGTACTGCTATTGGCAGGCTTTTTTAAATCACAAACCTCGGTTTGAGTAACTAGACTAAAAAAGCCCCATTCGCAGTAACTGTATAGGTCCTTTTAACTAATACATTAAACTTCAGTCGGAAACGAAAGAATTCAGTACCAGTTGCATCTTCCAATTCTGCCTCGAAGTCAAGGAGTTGCACCTTGATTTAATGAAAGCTCCTTCACTCTTGATCTCTGCAGTCGAGAAAGCAGTCGTTATCGCCGCTTTCTTGCCAGTAGTCACCATGATTTATCCTGAGACTACTGCCGCAGCATTTACTAACGCAGCACAGAGACCAAGCGATCAAGCTCTAGTTTTCCAAGTCAACTCAAAACAAACAACAAACGTACAACCAACCGAAACAGTAGAGGTGATAGTAGATAATCCTAGTTTAACCAATCCTTGTTTTCCTGCTCCTATCGAATCTTGTGAAAATGGAAACACTCGTTTAAAACTCACTAGTGATGATATCCAAAGCACTATTTCAACAGACACAAATCCTAGCGGTGTTAAAAACTACACCAAGGACGAAGTTGAAGCGATGATTGTTGCATATTCTGCACAATATGGGATAGATCCACAGACCCCTAAATGTATTGCTTTCCATGAAAGTGGCTATAATCAGTACAGCAAGAACAAACGTTCTACTGCAAGTGGTGTTTACCAATACTTAAGCTCTACATGGAGAAATACAGACGAAGGTAAGGCTGGTATGAGTGTATTTGATGCCGATGCTAATGTAAAAGCTGCGGTTAAATACATGGCTATTCATAAAAATACTAACCCATGGGTAGTGAGAGGAAAGTGTCCGGCATTGGTATTTATTAAATAAAAAATTAACGAAATTATTTGTTTGACCCCGCCCGAATAGGGCGGGGTTTTATCTTGAAAAAACGTTTCACTTCCGCTAAAATGAGTGAGTACTTACCGGCACATCTATGCCGGCTATAGGGCCGGGTAGCCAAGTGGTAAGGCAGAGGTCTGCAAAACCTTTATTCACGGGTTCGATTCCCGTCTCGGCCTCCAAAATTTTACACCTGCAATAATTTATATTTGACGAGTGAGGGGTGGCATTCTGCGGAAGCTTCAGACTGAGCCAAAGGCTGTGACTGAAGGTACAAAATGACAAAACCCCGAGCGATTGCAAAATATAATCCACCAGCCTGGGTGGCGGAACTGGTATACGCACAGGACTTAAAATCCTGGGCCCGAAAGGGATTGAGGGTTCGATTCCCTCCTCAGGCACCATTAAATAACAGTATCCTTTTAGGTACTGTTATTTAATTTTGTATAGCGGGAATCGAAAGTAGCTTTCAAGTTGCCGGGGGCAAATTGAAAGCGTCGGAGGTTACCGCAGTGTCATCCGAAACGAGCGATAGC
>CAYVGX010000084.1:0-3334 GCA_964451015.1 uncultured Candidatus Saccharibacteria bacterium
TCCTTTGGGTCGATTTGATAATCTTTTTCTTCCAGCTTCGGCATTACAGCAATAGTAATAGTGGAAGTGTGGACGCGTCCGGATTTTTCTGTTTCTGGCACGCGCTGTACTCGGTGTACACCAGATTCATATTTAAAGACGCTATATGGCCCTTCAATTTGGTTGGCCTTGCCGTTAATTTCAAAGATAACTTCTTTAAAACCCCCGGCTTCACTCTTCGAACTGGAAGAAATCGATATTTTCCATCCTTTAGTTTCTGCGTATTTAGAATAGGCGCGAAACATTTCTGCGGAAAACAAAGTGGATTCGTCCCCACCGGCTCCAGCTCTCATTTCTACGATAATGTCTTTGTCGTCATTTTCATCTTTGGGAATAAGTGCAGTTTCGATGGCTTCGGTAATTTCTACAATCTGTTCTTGTAAGGTTTTGATTTCGTCTGCAGCCATGGTTTTCATTTCCGCGTCGTCGCTTTCGAGTAATTCTTGGTTGCCGGCTAAATCTGATTCATATTTTTGCAAACGAAGAATCTTTTCGACAGTAGGAAGTAGTTCAGTCTGACGCTTTCCAAGCTTGGCCAAGTCGACATTACCTCCTGCAGAAAGCTGTTCTGTGATACTGTGGTATTCGGTTAAAATGTTTTCAAATCCTGGGTTCATATATTTGTATTATAGATAAAATTAGACAATATTAAAACCACTTCCGTAGTGAAAGTGGTTTTAATATACTTAGGCTTTCGCGCCGCGAGCCTTGCGTGGCTTCTTTTCTTTCTTTTCCGCAGTTGCTTTGCTACCGGCTTCCATGCGTTTCTTGAAGCGATCTACATTACCGGTAGTATCTAAGATCTTTTGTTTGCCTGTATAAAAAGGATGGCAATTGCTGCAGATTTCGGTGTCGATCGCATCTACAGTAGAGCCAGTGGTAAAAGTATTGCCACATGTACAGGTCACTTTTACAGCAGTGTTATAGTTTGGGTGAATATTTGCTTTCATTGTTTTTAAGCTTTAAATATATGAGAAACTTCCATAATTCTACCGTCTATTGCATTTTTCGTCAAGTCCTGGTATACTTGAGCGGTAATTAATCAAGCATATTTTGCATGTATCCTGTCTCTCCGGGCCATCTGGCTGGAAGATGATTGGCAAAATAGAAGAAAAAGGATATTCATGAAAGAAATAAGTCTTTTAGAATTGCTGAAAAGTGGCGCGCATTTTGGCCACAAGGCTTCCCGTTGGAATCCTAAAATGAAACCTTTCATTTTTACAGTGCGCAATAACATCCATATCATTGATTTGGAAAAAACTCGTACCAATCTGCAAAAGGCAGTTGGTTTTGCAGAAGAAATCACTAAAAAGGGTGGTCATATTTTATTTGTGGCTACCAAGCGTCAACTGCGCAGTATTGTGCGCAAGCACGCAGAAGAATGCGGCATGCCATATGTAGACCTTCGCTGGCTTGGTGGAACCTTCACGAACTTTAAAACCATTCAGCGCACTATCCGTAAGCTGGAAAAATTACAGCAACGCAAAGATTCTCCAGACTTCGAAATAAAATACACCAAGAAAGAACGCTTATTGATCGAACGCGAAATCGAAAAGTTAACTAAGCTGTTCGATGGCTTGAAGAATATGAAGCGCATTCCTCAGGCGGTGTTCATTGCAGATATTCATCATGACGATATTGCTCTCACTGAAGCGCGCAAAATGAAAGTGCCTGTTATTGCAATTGTCGATACTAACACTGATCCAAGCTTGGTCAACTATCCAATTCCAGCAAACGACGACTCCACTGCAGCAGTAGAATTGATTACCGCAGCAGTCAGTAATGCAATCAAAGCTAATAAGCTTACTCAAACCGTAGAAAGCGCTAGCTAAATTAAAATAAGTAACATAAAAATTATCATGGCAGACAATAATTTAATAAAAGATTTACGCGAATTAACTGGCGCCGGCATCATGGATGTCAAAGAAGCGCTAGAAGAAGCGGGGGACGATAAGGATAAGGCAATCGAAATTCTCCGCAAAAAGGGTTTGGCTAAGCAAGCCAAGAAAGCTGACCGCGTAGCCAACGAAGGTATTGTTGAAAGCTATATCCATGCAGGCGGTCGGATCGGGGTATTGGTAGAAGTAAACTGCGAAACAGATTTCGTGGCTCGTACAGATGATTTTAAAAATTTAGTCAAAGAAATTGCTTTGCACATCGCAGCTAGTAATCCATTGTATATTTCCTCTGAAGACGTGCCAGTAGAAGTGATCGAGAAAGAAAAGGAAATCTATAAAGAACAGGCAGGGGATAAGCCAGCCGATGTATTAGAAAAGATGCTCGAAGGCAAGGTTGCTAAGTATTTTGAAGAAGCATGTTTGCTTAACCAGCCTTTTGTTAAAGATTCTTCCAAGACTATTGGGGAATTATTGGGTGAAGCTACTGGTAAAATGGGCGAAAACATTCAGATTCGTCGTTTTGTCCGCTTCGCGTTAGGAAACTAAAAATAATAAAAAAGAACTGCATACTTCGGCAGTTCTTTTTTATTTTTGGTTCAAAAAGAGTGTTATCCCCAGCAGTGAATAATGATATAATACTGGTATAAATCACGCAGTAATTTTTATTTTTTGTGCCGTATAACATTATTATGAACATCGCATTTGTTGGTTCGATCTTGGCTGTTATTTTCATGGTGCTCCGCAGGCTTCCTGAAGCTACAGTCATGCAGCAGAAAGAAAAATCTAATGCAGAAGCTATAGTGTCAGATGCACACAACTCGCTCTTCGATAAAGGATTGCCTGTACGCGCCTATTCGCAAACAAAACAATTCTTTTTAGTGTTTTGGCATAAGGTTACGCAGTTTTTACTGGAAGCGAAAGGTTTAAAGCAGGCGCCGAAGGTACAGTATAATTTCCAAAAGATCTTACCAAAAAGAAAAGCCGACACTAATCCACCTCTCATTAAGAGTGAGCGCTATTTTATCGACCTCATCAAGCGGAATCCTAAAGATTACACCTACTACGACATGCTGGGCCAATTTTATATTGAAGAAAAAAAGATGCAGGATGCAATCGCAGTGTATGAATACTTAGTGAATCATGTTCCTACCGAAGCGACGTACTGGGTGCGATTAGGTTTATCTGCTTTATATTTGCACCAATATAGCAAAGCAGAATCGAGCTATCATAAGGCATTGCAATTGGACCCGAGCAATCCAAGCAGGTTTTATAATCTTGCTTTAGCTTTGCAGGGTCAAAAAAAGTTTTCCGAAGCAATTACTGCTTTGAACAGTGCGTTAGAATTAGATCCAAATAACCAAAAATATTTCGATTTACGTTTCGAAATGCAGTCTAAA
>CAYVGX010000085.1:0-3330 GCA_964451015.1 uncultured Candidatus Saccharibacteria bacterium
TGAATTGGTTGTATTCTAAAATAAAATTTTTTGATATACCGCTGCTTATTGTCAGCGGTTTATTGCTTGCAAGCGGGCTTGCTATTCAGTACGCGATTTCTTTGGGCGAAGGTAATTTGCAGATTTTTTATCGCCAGGCAATATATGCGACCGCAGGTATCATAGTTTTTGTTTTGATAGCGAATTATAATTATCAGTTACTTTCGAAACATAACCGAATTGCCTATGTGTTGCTTATTATTTCATTGATTTATTTAGTGCTCTTTGGTGATCCGATCCGCGGAAGCGCGCGTTGGATCGATTTTGGTTTTTTTCAGTTACAGCCTGCAGAGCTTGCTAAAATTATTGTTATATTGGGTCTTTCCAGGTGGCTTGCTATTAATCGAGGGCAAATCAATTCGTGGAAAAATTTTTTAGTTACGCTGTTGTATGCTGCTTTGCCTGCAGGTTTAATCTTTCTCGAGCCAGACCTTGGCTCGTCGGCAATCGTTATGGCAGTATGGTTTGGTATTATCTTGCTTAGTCCGCTTAAAAAAAGGTATATTTTTATTTTTATAATTTTTGCTGTATTGTTGGCAGGTTTTTCTTGGGAATTCTTGGCCCGAGACTATCAGAAGGAACGTGTGGAAGTGTTTTTGCAACCTGATAAGGATCCTCGGGGTAAGGGATATAATGTTCGTCAGGCAATTATTGCAGTAGGAAGCGGGCAATGGTTTGGTAGAGGGCTTGGACAAGGCGTACAAAGCGGGTTGAAATTCTTGCCAGAAAAACATACCGACTTCGTATTTGCAGCTAGCAGCGAAGAAATAGGCTTGATTGGATCTGGGTCCATGTTAGTGTTATTTTATATATTATTTATGCGCCTCCTGACTATTATGAAACGCGCGCGCGATGACTTATCTGCGTATATCGCTGGCGGTATTCTATTTTTATTCGCTTCGCAGGTTATCATTAACGTAGGCATGAATATTGGTTTGTTGCCCGTAACAGGTATTCCTTTACCTATGATTACATTCGGCGGAAGCTCGATGCTGGTCACAGCGATCGCGCTAGGTATTGCACAAAATATCGCAAAGCAATCGCAGGTATTGCGCTTCTAAAATACACATTGATTACTGCCTGTAGTCTGATATAATATCCTATGAAAGGAAACTATGCGCAAATTTGATATTAAAAAATTATTAGGCTGGTTAGGGTTTATGCTGCACTGCCCAGTGTGTAACGCGAAGTATAATTTTTCTAACATTAAAGTACTCGACGGGTATCAAGACGAAGGATTGCCTGAAACTCATTTGCTCATCCATTCCGATTGCCATAAGTGTAAAAGTTCCGTGATGTTTAATATAGATATCAGCGGCCAAGATGTATTTACTGTTATAGCTAAAACCGATTTAACCAAAAAAGATAGTGTAAAATTTAGTGATCTACCTGCTTTAGATATTGAAGACTGCATAGACATTCACACCTCCATTCAATCCTTTAACGGCGACTTTAAGAAAGCCATTTTACAGTCAGCTAAATAAAACCTTACTTAAAAACCCACTCTCAGGTGGGTTTTTAAGTACTCTTGCCAAAATCTGGCAAATCTACTATAATTTATAGGTAATTTTAATTATTTGCCCGCACGTGGGCCAAAGATATATGGAAAAATTCAATTTAAAAGTAGAAAATCGTGAGCTTACCGGTCGCGACAGCGATGGTTTGCGGGCACAAGGTTTGATTCCTGCAGAACTGTACGGCGGGCATTCTCAATCTAATACTCATTTGCAAATGAACGCAATCGAGTTCGAAAAAGTACTGCGCGACGCAGGGGAGAGTACTATTATCGAATTATCCTTGCCAGATGGTAGTAAAAAATCTGTACTGATCAAAGATGTACAATATCACTATCTCAATGGCCAGCCTATTCATGTAGATTTTTATGAAGTAGTCATGACTGAAAAGCTTACTGCTACAGTACAAATAGAATTTGTGGGCGAAAGCGAAGCGGTTCGCGTATTGAACGGTACTTTGGTGCAAGTGCTCAGCGAAGTTGAAGTAGAATGTTTGCCAGGTGATTTACCTTCTCATTTCGAAGTCGATTTGTCTAAACTTAAAACTTTCGACGATGTTATCACTACTGCAGATATTCCTCGTTCCGATAAAGTAGAAATTTTGGCAGAAGCAGAAGAAGTTATTGCCAAAGTGCAAGCCCCTCGCGATATGGAAGCAGAACTTGCTGAAGAAACTGTCGACGAAGCAGCTGCTGTTGCTGCAGCGGTAGGTCCAGAACCAGAAACTGCTACAGAAGAAAAATCCGAATAATAAAAAAATAAGGCCGTCAGAAAATGTGACGGTCTTTTTTATTTGCTTTGCAGAACATACTAATCGGAAAAGTTTTCCGGTTGAGGCATAAAAATGGTAAATAAATAAAAAACCATTAATCCTCCCATAAACTTTGCTAAGTCTTTTGCAGATGTGCATTCAAATGCAAAAGCATACAAAAGGCGGGCATACAACCACACTGTTTTAAAAATGTTTAGGTAAATTCCTAAAACAATGAATGATAATCCTATCAAGAGTAGGACTATAAATTGATAATTTAGAATTGCTAGCCCAATTCCTGCAATCATGAACTGGGAAGCGTTGTTGTGTGTCATTGCCGGTAAAATTCTTATCATAATTATTTGCTCCTTGCTTTATACTGCCAAATGAAACCTATGTAGATTCCCAAAATTATCAAAGCCATTCCGCATAAATAGCCGTAAGACTTAGGAAGGAAATAAAAGTATAGAATCATTTCTATTGCTCCGCCCGCTATCCCGATGCATCCAATCAAAATTTTGTTGGTTATTATCCTCTTCATAAAACCTCCTTGCGGGGAAGATACCATCCCTGAGAATAATAGTCAATATAATATAAAATTTTTAACAGGTGATTATGATAACTGAATGGTGCAATACCTATAGAGACCGTGGATATCTTGGTCGAAAGTATATGTTGCCTCAGGCATGGCAATCGCTATTATTTTTGGCAATACATCTCTTTGCTTTGGATCGATTTCCAGTAGAATAATTCCTTTTTTATTTATGTGATTTTTGGCGTGATATAAAAATGTATTGTATATCTCCCATGTTTCATCAAAAGTAGTGATGGCGTTTTCCGGTTCATATTGCAAATTTTTTTGTACTATTAGGTAGTCGCTATAGGGAACATAAGGAAGGTTGGCAATAATAATATCAAAATGGCCTGTGACTTGTGCAAATAAGTCTGAGTGTAGAAAGGTGACGGATGCATGGTGTATGTGCGCATTTTCTGCTGCCACATTTAATGCTTTTTCTGAAATGTCTG